>JAFQDN010000080.1 GCA_017415995.1 Akkermansia sp.
AACTCTATTATTGCTTGTTTGCTCATTTTGAGTGACATGTGTATATGTTAGTGCCTGATTTATGAGGCATCCAGCTTTTCACGTGTCAGCCTAACTCGTGAGAAGTGTCAGTTCGGTGACTGGATTTTTGAGGCAATGCGCCCCCGCGCAAAGAGCGGCGGAAATGCGAAATTCCGTCTTGACCTGAGCGGGGATAAAAAGTATACTCCGCATGCAATGGCAAATTACGCACTCATACTCGCCGGTGGTAGTGGCACACGATTTTGGCCGCTTTCTCGAAACGCAAAGCCTAAACAGCTGCTGGATTTGTTCGGCAAAGGCACCATGCTGCGCCAAGCAGTGGAGCGCTTGGGCGGATTGGTACCGGCGGAAAACATCTTCATCCTGACCAATGCCCTGCAAGAGGCAGAGGTACGCAACCAGGTACCGGAGCTGCCGGCGGAAAACATTGTGGCGGAGCCCGCTCGTCGCGACACGGCACCGGCCGTTTCTCTCGGCGTAGCGCTCATTGCAGCCCGCGACCCGCAGGCTAACATGATTGTGATTCCCAGCGATTCACTGATTCTGGATGACCGCGCTTTCCGCAGCCTGGCGGAAGATGCACTGAACCTTGCGGGCCGAGAAAACGCGCTGATGACCATAGGGATTCGTCCCACGTGGGCATGCCCGAGCTACGGCTACATTGAGCGAGCCGAGAAGCTGAATGATGCGCAGCTCAGCCATGATTGCTATGAGGTGGTACGCTTCCGCGAGAAGCCCGATGCAGCCACGGCAGAGCAATACCTTGCCAGTGGAAACTTTACATGGAATGCAGGCATGTTCATTTGGAACGTAGCCCACGTGCGCGCCCAACTTGCCGCCCACACCCCCGAGCTGGCGGATTTCATCGACCGTCTGACTACAACGGACAACATCCCCGCCTTCATTGAGAATGAGTTTGCCAAACTCACCCCCATCAGCATTGACTTTGCCCTCATGGAAAAAGCAGACCGTGTGCTGAACTTTGAAGCCTCATTTGATTGGGATGACGTGGGTTCATGGATTTCAGTCGGCAAATACCTGCCGCAAGATGACGCGCAGAATGCAGCCAACACCGCGCTGAGCGCTCAGGATGCCTCCGGCAATATCGTTTTCTCCGCACAGGGCAAGCACGTAGCCTTGGTGGGTGTGGATGACCTTATTGTGGTGGATACGGGCGATGCGCTGCTGGTTGCCCACCGCGACCAAGCGGACAAGATTAAGAACGTAGTAGCTAAGCTGCCGGACAACCTCGTATAAAACCGCTGCGACAATGCACCCCGCGCTCGGCATAGATATGGGCAAAGCCCGCATCGGCATTGCTGCTACGGATGCTTGCGGCATTCTGGCGCACCCGGTGGAGAGCATACACTTAGCCAAAACCGAGCCGCTGGGGCGCATTGCTCAGCTAGTGGAAAAACTGGGCATCCGAACCTTGGTGATGGGGCTCCCCATCCGCATGGATGGCACAGAGGGCACCGCCTGCGAATACGTGCGGGCTTTCGGTGAAAAATTGCGCACCAAGTTTCCCGCACTGCCACTGGTGTATGTGGATGAATACCGTACTACGGTGGATGCACAGGCAAAATTGCACGCAGCCGGAAAAAAAGCGAAGGATTTTAAGCCCATCATAGACCAAGCCGCCGCGGTGGAAATCCTCAATCTCTGGTTGGAGCAAACCGCCCCGCCCCCTGATTTTATGGATGCGCCCCCGTGGTAAATGGATTTCACCTTTAATGCTCCGAACTCCGTCTTATTTTAAGGCGGAGTTTTTGTATCGGCACGGAGGGCGCGCTAGTTACAGAGCTGACGGCACTGGGCGCCCCGTACGGGCGGCGTAGTCAGCACGTTGGTCGTCGCCGATGGGTCCTACGGCAAAGTAACGAGCCTGCGGATGATTGAACACCAGCGCGCAAACTGCGGCGGAGGGCTGCATCATGCAGGTTTCCGTCAGGGTAGTACCGGTAAGCTCAGTGGCATTCAGCAAGGAGAACACGGTACGCTTTTCCAGATGGTCAGGCTGGGAGGGGTAACCGCAAGCGGGGCGCACCATTTGCGACTCAGCCACCGGCCACACTTGCTCCATGCAATCCTGCGTACACTCAGCCAAGGATTCGGCCAGCATATTGGCAACAGCTGCAATCAAGAGAGCATTGTAGGGATCATTGGCTGCATTAAGCTCAGCACTCCATTCATCCGCACCGGTAACGGCAAGCTGCATGGCACCTACATAACCACTGTGTTCTGCCACAAAATCAGCCAATGCAACGCGAGGCTTTTCACTCACTTTTTGTTGACGCAGGGTATACAACACGGTACCGCCCTGCACTTCAATATCGTCATTTTTGCGTTCTGCCGGCCATATGCCGAAACAAGCTCGCGCCTGCAAACGGTTTTCAGCCCACGCCCGTTTGAGCAGGGCCTCGGCATCGGCTCTCAATTTATCAGCTTCTTGCTTTTTCTCCTCCGTTTTGGCGCCGTTCATACCGAAAGTGCGCAGGGCAATGCTCCAATCCGCTTTTTCCAACAATTGTTGCCATGAGAGGGGGAAATCCGGCTGAGCATGGTGACAGGAGCAGCCGCATGGCACACCCACGGAGAACACACCGATGCGCAGCGGAATCGGGTTAGCAGAGCCATCGTGCAACGCTTGCGCGCGGGCGGCACTCAACGGCATCAGGGGCACCTCTTGCTGAGCAAACTCCGCACCCCGGCGCGCCTGTTCCGCTTTGTGGGCAGCAATGTATTCCGCATGTCCGGCACCTATCAACGCCGTAGCCACGGGAACAATTGTGGAGGCATCCGCCGTTTGCACCACCACTCCGTTCGGGTAATGAGGGGCAAGCTTCAGGGCGGTATGCAGGGGGCTTGTCGTAGCACCACCCACCAGCAGGGGAATGCGCAACCCGGCCTCCTGCATGGCAGCGGCAACGGCAGCCATCTCATCCAGTGAGGGTGTAATCAAACCGGATAGTGCCACAAAATCCGCATTTTCACGCATTGCGCTCTCAATAATCTGCTCCTTGGGCACCATCACACCGAGGTCCACCACGCGGAAGCCATTGCAGGAGAGAACCACGCTCACGATATTCTTACCAATGTCGTGCACATCCCCCTTCACCGTGGCAAGCACCACCGTAGCAGCTGCTTTTTGACCGGATTGAGCCGCCTCCAGCAGGGGAGTCAGTACCGCCACACTCTGTTTCATCACGCGGGCACTCTTCACGACCTGTGGCAGGAACATTTTACCACTGCCGAACAGCTCACCCACCTGTTTCATGCCGGCCATGAGGGGGCCTTCAATTACGCTGAGGGGAGAACCGCACAGCTCCAAAGCCTCGCGGGTATCCGCTTCAATGTACTCCGTGATGCCATGCACCAGCGCATGAGCCAAGCGCTCCTGCACCGTCTGCTTGCGCCAATCCGCCACCTTCGGGGCAGTTGCTGCAACAGGAGCCCCTGCTCCGGCAGCCTTGAGGGCATTTTTTGCCTCGGCAAGCTCCTGAGCATAGGAAATCAGGCATTCCGTAGCATCCTCGCAGGAGTTCAACAATACATCTTCCACCAACTTGCGGCGGTGCGCCGGGATGGTATCATAATCCGTCATCAACGCAGCATTTACAATGCACAAGTCCAAACCTCCCAAAGCGGCATGGTGCAGGAAAGCACTGTGCATAGCCTCACGCACCGGATTATTGCCACGGAAGGAAAAGCTCACGTTGGAAATACCGCCGGATATGTGGCACAGCGGGTGGCAACGGTGAATCTCTGCCACCGCCCGGAAGAAGTGTAAGGCGTAATTGGCATGCTCTGCAATGCCCGTACCCACGGTAAGCACATTGGGGTCAAAGATGATGTCTTCCGCCGGGAATCCAACCTTCTCCGTCAGCAAGTTATAAGCGCGGTGCGCAATCGCCACGCGGTCATCATAGCCACCGGCCTGCCCGTTCTCATCAAAGCCCATTACCACCACAGCTGCGCCGTAGCGACGGATAATGCGGGCATGGTGCAAGAACTCTTCCTCACCGTTTTTCAGGGAAATGGAGTTCACGATACCCTTACCTTGTACACAACGCAAGCCCGCCTCTATCACCTCCCACTTGGATGAGTCAATCATGCAGGGAACCTTGGCAATATCCGGCTCAGCAGCCACAAGATTCAGAAAGCGGGTCATCGCCTCCGGGCCGTCAATCATACCGTCATCGAAGCAGAAATCCAGCACGCGAGCCCCCTTTTGCACCTGTGTGCGGGCAATTTCCAAAGCCTCCTCATACTTTCCCTCGCGAATGAGCTTCGCAAACTTCGGGGAGCCTGCCACATTACAGCGCTCACCGATAAAGGTGATGCCGTCCTCGCGCTTGTGGTTAAAGGGCTCCAAGCCGGATAGGCACAGCGTACCGTCGGACTCGTAAACGGGAATCTTGCGCGGGGCGTAGTCTTGTACTGCCTCGCATATGGCTGAGATGTATTGAGGAGTCGTACCGCAGCAACCACCCACAAAGTTCAGTAACCCCTGCTCTGCATAGTCTTTCAGGATGCCCGCCATGTGTTCCGCCGTATGGGCGTAACCACCGGGAGCAAGCGGATCAGGCAAGCCGGCATTGGGGTACATACTGACGGCGCAGTCCGCCAATCGAGCCAGTTCTTGCGCGAAAGGCAGCATGAGATCCGCACCCAGCGCGCAGTTAATACCGATGGACAACGGCTTGGCATGGCGCACTGAGTTCCAGAATGCCTCCACCGTCTGTCCGCTCAGCGTGCGTCCCGCCCTGTCCGTAATGGTGAAACTGATCATCACCGGCGGCAGCTCTCGCTGCTCACGCAGCTCATCAATGGCGTACAGGCAAGCCTTGGCATTCAGTGTATCGAAAATCGTCTCCAGCAGCAGAATATCTACCCCGCCATCTGCCAAAGCCAGCACCTGCTCACGGTAGGCGCGGCGCAGCTGGTCAAAGCTCACAGCACGGAACCCGGGGTCGTTCACATCCGGGGAGAGCGATGCCGTTACAGCCATAGGCCCAATGGACCCCGCAACCAAACGAGGGCGGCCATCCTTTGCTTCCGCCGCCTCTGCAGCCTCGCGGGCAATGCGGCAGGAGGCGAGGTTCATCTCACGCACCAAGGCAGTCAGCGTTTCATTCGCCAGCACGCCCTCATAATATGCTTGGTCATGACGACAGGGTGCACAGAAATGGAAAAACTCGTGCTGGCCAATGCTCGTGGCGGAGAAGGTACAAGTGCTGATAATATCCGCCCCCGCCGCCAAATACAGGTCACAGATATTGCGGATAATATCCGGGCGAGTGAGCACCAACACATCGTTGTTGTTTTTCAAATCACGAGGATACAGGGCTACATCCGCAAAGCGGTCACCACGATAATCTGCTTCCTGCAGGTGGTGCTTCTGAATCATAGTGCCCTGAGCGCCGTCCAGCATCAGGATGCGCTTCTTCATTTCCTCCGTCAAATACTGCTGACGAGTTATCGGCGTGCTCATTGTCGTTTATTGTCTTTCCAAAAAAACAGACGGCTTCATGTAGAAGCCGCCCTGAAAAAGTTTATCCACATACGGAACGGTGTCTCCCGCCGATTCAGTTACGCGGCTTCGGGTTGCGGTGCCACACAATCACACCCTTGCCCAATGCATAGAGGTATGCAATCATCAACACTGCAATGAAAGCGGTCATGGCACCGAATGCTGCCCCGTTCTCTACCACAAAATCCTTAAATCCAAGTGCCCACGGATACAGGAATACTACCTCCAAGTCAAACACCAAGAACAAAATGGCAACCATGTAGTATTTAATGGAGAAGAAAGCCGGTGCACCATCACCCTCCGGCACGTTGCCGCACTCATACGGTACATCCTGAGCGGGGCGCAACTTAGCACGGCGTCCGAAAATCACACTGAGCACAATAATCATCCCGGCAAATCCGAAACCGGCAATTAACTGAATCAAAGCTGAAAAATATTCCTGAGACATGGCTGTAACACGTTCCTTATAGCAAGTCCGGCCCCTCTTGTCAAGCAGTATCCCGTACATCTTTTCTTTTTTTGAAAGATACCCACCCCAAACGCGCATTCATATCAGGTGCAGTTGGTCTACTCTGAACTTGCGCAACAGGGCAAACGCATTGGGCGACGTGTCATACAGAAAATACGGCTTCAAAAATCTTTTTCATGTATTCAACATCCACAGCACAAGCGAATTGCATGTTCTTTACGGATAGTTTTTCGTTTGTGAGCTTCTTATATCGCCTA
>JAFQDN010000081.1 GCA_017415995.1 Akkermansia sp.
ACAGTCGGGATTTCCCCTCGAACTTCCTTTTCCACGGTTCGTTACCTCCTCGCAGTTGTTCTTCAGGTCTGGGATTCCGCATCATCGCGGCTCCGCGCGGACTTTCACCGCAGTGCGCATATCGCGTCGGTCGTACAAAAACGCGTCTACCGTACAATGGTAAACGCGTTTTGAATATGAATATCAGATAATGAAGAATTAACCGATTTCCGCACGGCCGGAAAGGCGGGCGCCCTCCACCATGGAAAGAACGGAAGTTGTGATGTCGCCATTGACAATGGCGTGGTCGTTCAGGTGGCAGCGGGTGCTCTCCACATTGCCCTCTACACGGCCATAGACGTGAACCTCACCGGCACGGATGTTACCTTTGATATCGGCAAGCTCGCCGATGGTAACTTTGCCGGATTCAGAGAAAATCTCGCCATCAATCTTGCCATCGATGTGCATATCATTCTGGAAAGTGATGGAACCGATGATTTCAATTCCCTGGGCAAGAACATTTGTTGTGTTGGTGCTCATGATAGGAGTATGTAATGAATATGGTGGAATCCAAATAACCGCATTACACGGTCATAATTTCTTTTTCTTTGGCAGTTACAAGCTCGTCCACTTTCTTGACGTACTTGTCCGTCAGCTTCTGGACCTTATCTTCAGCTTGGCGTACACCGTCCTCGGTCAGCACGTTGTCTGCCTTGAGCTTCTTGATACCATCCATGCCGTTCTTGCGAACGCCGCGAATACGTACGCGAGTATCCTCGGAAAGGCTCTTAACGTACTTGCAAAGCTCCTTACGGCGCTCGCCGGAAAGCTCGGGGATGGGCAAACGCACGGAGCGAGCGTCAATAATGGGATTGAGGTTGAGCTTGCTCTCAGCAATAGCCTTCTTGATGTCGTTGAGGGTACCCGGATCAAACGGCTGAATCAGGATGGAACGTGCATCCGGCGTGGAAACCACGGCGATGCTCTTGAGTTTCATGCTGGAACCGTAGGAGGCAACGTAGATGTCCATGTTGTCCACCAAGGAGGGAGAGGCTTTACCGGTACGTACGCCGGCAAAATCACTGACCATACGCTCTACTGCCTCCTCCATGTCGGCTTCGGTCTCGAGCAAGAGTGTTTCTTCGTCCATATTATGTAATTGTTGTGTGTTGTGTAAAAATTATTCGCTGATGATGGTGCCGATTTGTTCACCGAGCAAAGCACGGGTGATGTTGCCGGGTTGGTGCATATCAAACACCATAATGGGCTTGCGGTTGTCTTTGCACAGCGTAAATGCAGTCTGATCCATGACTTTGAGCTCACGGCTGATGCACTCTTCGTATGAAATGGCATCAAATCGCGTTGCCGTCGGGTCTTTCTTGGGATCTGCGGTGTACACACCGTCTACGGAGGTAGCTTTCATAACCACCTCAGCATTAATCTCGCAGGCTCGCAATGCAGCTGCGGTGTCGGTGCTGAAGAAGGGATTACCGGTTCCTGCTGCAAATACGACCACTTGGCCATCACGCAACAACTCGCGCGCTGTATTGCGCACATAAGGCTCGGCAACGTTCTTCATCTCAATGGCACTCATCACATGGCAAGGTACGCCGGCTTCCTGTACTGCGGAGCAGATGGAAAGGGCGTTCATTACGGTTGCCAACATGCCCACGTAGTCCGCCGTAGGACGGTCCATGCCGCGGACACTCGCTTTAGCACCACGCCAAATGTTACCGCCACCCACCACAATGGCAATCTGCAAATTGCCTTTCTGCTGAGCCTCTGCAATTTCGCGTGCAATGCGAGCTACAATTTCCGGAGAGATATTATCTTTACTGCCCTGCGCACGCAGAGCCTCACCACTCAGTTTGAGCAGGATTCGTTTGTATTTAGGAGAGGTTTCTTCACTCATGAGATGTGAATGATGATTTGTTCATCACTACTGTGCCATGTTCAGGCTCAAAAAGCGAGCTTAAAATGTGCCAGTCTGCGAAAAATCCGTTAATTTGAGCTTAACTGAGGCTTTCCAGCACGTTCTTGAGGATGGAAAGGCCCTCATCCAGCACCTCCTGCGGCACATTGAGAGCCGGAATGAGTCTCAATGTATCCGGGCCGGCCGGACAAGCCAACAAACCGGCTTTCAGACACAAGCCATTGACATAAGCAGCAGGTGTGTTTCCTTCCGGCACGGAGAAAGCCCCCTTCCGCAAGCCTATGCCACGCAGCAAGCCAAGCCCTCGCACGGTTTCCACGCAAGGCAGATTCCAGCCCTCAACCGTTTCTTTAATGTACTGCCCCATACGGCAGGCTCGCTCTGCCAGATTTTGCTCAACAATTTCTGAAACAACAGCAAGAGCCGTAGCGCACGCAAGAGGGGTACCACCGAACGTGGAGCCGTGTGAACCGGGCCCCATGATAGAGGAAAGTTCCGTACCGTCAGCATCAATTGCACGATTGCTCACCCAGAAGCACCCCATCGGGAATCCTCCGCCTATACCCTTGGCACAGGAAACGAGATCCGGCTGCACCTCAGGGCAAACAGCCTGCCATCCCATCATAGCGCCGGTGCGAGCAAAACCGCACTGCACCTCATCCACCATCAGCAGCAAGTCCTTTTCCTTACACAAAGCTGCAACTTCACGCAGGAACTCCGGAGTCGCGGGATTCACTCCGCCTTCACCCTGCACTGCCTCCAACATAATGCCGCATGTTACCTCGCTTACGGCTTCACGCAAGGCCTCAGCATCATTAAAATCCACGTACTTGAAACCGACAAGCAGCGGATCGAACTCCACTTGAATCTTGGTTTGCCCCGTTGCCGCCATGGAACCGAGAGTTCTCCCGTGAAAACTCTTGTTGAAGGTGATAACCTCATAGCGCGGCGAACCATCTGTCTGAGGACGACGATGACCGAACCTGCGAGCCACTTTGATGATGCCATCATTAGCCTCGGCTCCGGAATTACAGAAAAACACACGCCCGGGAATACCGATAGCTTTTTCCACTATCAACTCTGCAAGTTCTTCCTGCTGCGGAATGTTGTACAGATTGGAACAGTGCATCAATGTTGCAGCCTGTTGACTTACTGCCTCTACCACAGCCGGGTGACAATGGCCCAAACTGCATGTTGCAATACCGGCACAGAAATCAACATAACGTCGACCTTCCGTATCAAACAGGTAGGAGCCTTCACCCTTCGCCACCGTTATCGGGGCGCGCCCATATGTCGGAAGTACGTGTTTTTGTATCATAGCAACAAAACTCTACTCTTCCGCCTCTTTTTTGTCAAGCCCTATCCGCACAATTCTTCTTTGAGTTATACAGTTTTATGTTTGACATCATGCCTATTATTTCATAACATACAAGGTGCACATGAAATCCATCATCGTTATCACTTCCGCAATTTTCTGCTCGCAGTTTGCCCTTACAGCAGCCGAGGCTGAGTATTCTCCGCTGCTCACATGGATTGGTGGCAAAAAAGCGGTTTGGAGCACGGATGGAACTATAGGTTGGGCAGATGGTGCGATTTATGAGGACGGGGACTCTGTTTTATTCAACAAAAAAGGCACGGTTTCCATCCGCGGTTATGTTGCCCCCTGCTCCATTGTGGTAGATGCAACAAAGTCCGTAACATTCAAAACAAAATACAACAAAAAGACAGCAAGCTACAGCGGCTGTATTACGGGCAATACCGCACTGATAAAACGTGGCACAGGAACGCTTACGCTCAATGCGGACAACGACTTTTCCGGTGGCATTGAAATGGAAGCAGGCACGCTGAAAGCAAAAAACGCAAACTCTTTCGGTACCGGACTCATTACGCTGAGTGGTGGTAACCTCTATCTTTCAAACAAAGCCGTTGACAATGCAATTACACTGTGTGGCTCGGCCGGCATCAGAAAAGGCAAGAAATATACCGGGAGTTTTACTCTCGAATCCGGAGAACTGCTGAAGGGTTCTATCCTTAATATACGCGGTACATCCTCGCTTTTATCGGGGTGCATTAACGGTACCCTACTCGGTTCCGGTGAAGTGTTGGTTACGGGTGATGTTGAGGTCGGCAAAACCGGCAAAATTCAAACTGACAAGCTGATTATCACGGGACTGCTCTCAGTGAATTCCGGTGGTTTGGTGATGAATAAAAAGAAATCAACCATCGAGATTAACCAAGCGGAGCTCGTATCTGCGGGAAAATTGACGGCCTATTCTATGAACCTGCAAAACAGCACGGCTACGCTCTGCGGAAGCAAAGGTGCTGCTCTCACTCTCAAGGGGGCGCTCAATCTGATGAATAAAAGCACATTGCAACTCAATGGCAACCTTACCGCTGAGTCACTGCTGATGCAAGACAGTCTCCTGTTTCTCAAGTCGGAAAAACTCCGTAAAATTAAGTTTTCTCATGCCGGACTTCTGCATGATTCAGATATCTATGCCAATGCAAACGTTCAATTTACCAATTTGGGGCTGACAAATTCTCAGCTTTATCTCTATGATGCTTCCGTTAAAAAGAAAAGCGCGAATCTGACCTGCAAGGGCATGCTTAACATGGATTCCGGAGCGGCTATAACTCTCAGTGGTAAGCTTTATGCCTACAATCTTCAAGTAAACTCAGGCTGCGAGGCTTCTCTTTCCTTTACGTCTGATAAGTTCTATACCATCAAAGTCAAAAACAATCTTACCCTTTACGGCAATCTGGATTTGAACTTGTGCTGTAATCTTCAACCTGGAAAGAAAGTCAAGCTCTTTACCTTCAAAAAGTTTTATCCGGGACAAGGTGATTTACTGTCTGTACTGGGATTAGATAAAGCCGGGGTGGAGCTTACCATTAACAGCAAAAACGTCACCATGAGGATTATTGATGTGAAATTATGGGACGCTTATGTTGCAGAAAATAAGGAAGACGCAGCGGACAACTTGCCGGAAGAGCTCTTATTGAAAGCAAAGCATGCAACTGTGGCCACGGACCCGCTGCTGCGCAAGGCTGCGGATACGCTGGTGCAGAGCACGTGGGGTACGGTGAATGCCTCCCGCGCGTTCGGGGACACGATTGCCGCCCGTGGGACTCATGCCACGCTGTTGGCAGAGGGTAAGGGGGCTGCTTGGTTGTCCACCATGGGTGGCAGCAGCCGTATTTCTACCGATGGAGAGCGCAACGGCGCGGATTTCACGCTCAGCGGTGCAGCATTCGGTGTGGAGGGGCGTGTGACGGAAAAATCCACGCTCGGCGTTGCCATTGGTAACAGTTGGGGCAAGGTGAGCACCTTCTCCGCCTTCCCCGTGGACCAAGATTCCATGCACATCGGCATTTACGGCAACCACACGCTCACGGAGAGCTTGACGCTGAGCTGGATGGCCACCCACACCCGCACGGAAAGCGAGCTGAATCTGCTTGGGCTTCCCTACGAGTGGGCGCAGGATGCCCTGCAGCTGGATGCCCGCCTGACTTGGGC
>JAFQDN010000058.1 GCA_017415995.1 Akkermansia sp.
GGCCCCCGGCATACACCCGGCGGCACCTCTGCGGGCACCCCGCCGCCATCCGGCAGGCATACCGCCGCGCCACCCCCTCCGCGCTCCCTTCTTCCTCACCTACCCGCCAGTACTTCCCCACCTCCAACGGCGCGATACATCTCTTTTTGTTTTTCTGCCTTCCCGGAGTTCCGCTGCTACGCAGCTCCACTCCGGGCTACCCTATACCGCCCCTCACGGGGCTCATATTTAGCTTGCCATCTTTGCCGCTACGCTTGCCGCAGGGCTTTGCTGCATTACTGCGCGCAACGCGCGCCCAATTCTGAGAATCATAGCCGGGGGTAAGCCCGACCTTGGGAGGGCGCAACCCCCGGTACGCATGGAAATAAAATTAAAGCCCCGGTGAGGGGCGATATAGGGTAGCCCGGTGGTGGAGTGGCGAAGCCACGCAACCCCGGGGGATGTATCAAAAATAGATGCGAACCCCGGTAGGGGTGGCATAATGCGTGGCTCGGAATACGGCATTGTTTCAACATGCCGCGAACATGATAAAACACGCGCCCACAACGGCTCGGAGCTCCCGTCTTCGCGTCTCGCTGCGCTCGCTTGCTACGCCGGGGCTTCCGCCTCGCGTTTATACCCGTCTATGCTTCCGCGAACTCGGGGGCAGTATAGTTCTTACGCAGAATTCCTCAATAGATTTCCACCTTTGTGCCGTAGCGCACAGAATCATAAATGAAGGAGCAGGCAGCGCGGGGAAGACGAATACAGCCGTGGGAAGAGGGAGTGTCTCGCACAGCACCGACGTGCAAACCGATTCCATCATAAGTAAGGCGCATGAAGTAGGGCATGGCTACATGGTAAATATTGGAACGGTGGTTCTTATCGCGCTGCAAAATGGTGTAGCTACCGCGCGGGGTCTCATAACCACGCATGCCGGTGCATACCGGGAACTCCATAGCCACGGCACCATTGACAATAAAACGTCCGGTCTGCGTGGTCAAGCACACTTCAATGCGCTTGTGGGGATCCGCCAAAGCATCTGCGCGAACCTGAGCGGGCTGTCGGTAAAAGCGGACCTCCTTGGGACGCGCCGCCATTTGCTGAACTTGCGGGGAAGTGGACTGTTCCGCATTTTCCTGGGTCTGCACCTCAGCCGGACGCATGCCGTTAATCGTCACCGTGCCATCTTTGTGGAAAACGCGCACACCGCCCTCCGTAGAAGAACAAGCACTCATTAACAACATTCCGACTCCGAGGAGCGAACCGTATAACCATGTCATTTTCATGCGCCTATATTACTTCACATCAATCCTTTCAGCAAGTAAAAAAACATTTTTTCTCTAAAAAATCCCCGTTTATCTGCAAGGCATGCAGATAAACGGGAAAAAATGTTAATAATTGAGTAAAATGCTCCATTACTTTCTGCGGCGGCGGTACGCCAAAGCAGCCAAGGCCAGCAGGCCGAGCGTACTCGTGGCGGGCTCCGGAATAATGTCCGTGCTGAAGTAGACCACGGCATTTCCGCCGGCAGACGTATCGAAGTAGCCCTCCACCGAGCCACTGATGCCCTCATACATACCGAGAATGGTAATAGCAGTCGCATCAAACTCCGTTTCCGTGAAGCTCAGCCCAACGGCATCGTATCCTCCGGCCAAGAGCTCATGAGCAAACTCACCGGAGAACTCAACGGTAAGCGTACCGGTCAGTGAGCTGTACGAGAATGCGGAGGAGGAAAGCATCATCACCTTAGCGGCCTGAGTATTGGCGCCATCAGCCCCCCGCACGGCATTGGCCTTGGAGATTTCCAAGGAGACATCTGCCAGCGCCACATCATTACGGGTCACCTCACCATCCAGCAACATGACACCGGATGCAGCGGTTGCTGCATGATAGCCCTGAACCTGTGTTCCTGCTGCTATGTGCAAGTTATTCATATTCAGGCTTACACCTTGCTGCAAGGCAATCAGACTGTTGCTGATTTCCGTGATATCCATACCGCTGCCGACAATACTTACCGTAGCATCTGCATGGGACAAACGCACGCCACCACTTATGCTTGCAGCGTTTGAGCCGTCCGCACTGCTGATGGTAGCCATTGAGGTTGCTGTACCGTCCGCCACGGTGGAAACGGCCATTCCGGCCCCCTGCTCCACGGTTACATTGCCACGCACATCGGCACTGCCTGCCACGTGCAAGGTTCCCGCTCCCGCCACCTTCATGGAGGCAGCCACGCCGTCTGCGGATGTAATGTCACCGCTCACCACCATGTCGCCACCTTCATTGCCACGCACAATATCCGTTGCCACGCCCTCGGCGTTGGTCTCGTACGTATACTGCGTGGTGTCGAAGGTGGTACCCTCGGCGCTGTTCAGTGTCACATTCTCCGCAATGGTGGTGGAGGCGGCACTCATCCCCACCGTACCCTCACCGAAGGTAGCGGAGAATGCCTTATCCGTGCTGATGCCAGCATCCCCCAGAATCAAAGAACCGCCGTTTTTCAAATCAATGTTGATGCTTTGCGTCTTTTCGGATTTGACATTTGCAACACCAAAGCCATTCACCGCCAACACACCACCATCGATGACTATATTGGCGGCATTATCACCAACCAATACCTTGGCATCCTTGGCAAGCATCGTTCCCTTTACAGTCAAATCAGTAGCATAATTCCATTCACCTAAAATAAGGCTAGCCGTTTTATAATCAGCAACATTACTGTTTCCGGTCACCGTCAGGATGGAACCCGCATTAATCATCACAGTTGTTGTACCACCGGCATTGCTATCGCCGGTTTCAAATCGGCCGGTCTGCATGAAAGTTGAGTCGCCTTCAGTCGTACCGCCGATATTAATAGTACCATAACCGGCATGAACCGTACCCACATTCACCGTTTCACCGGTGAGGGTCAAAACGCCTGCGTTCAGGTTATTTTCCCAACTTTGGTCTGTGGAGCTTGTATCAGCAAGCTCTATCTTGTCAGCCGTTACATTACCCGCAAGAACGGTGCCATACCCACCCTTCTGGTGAATGGTACCCTGCCCAGTAATATCATTACCTAAGGTCAGTTCCTGCGTGGTATTGAGCAAGAGCGTTGCACCGCTTGCTACATCAATCGCCCCGCCATTGGCAGCCATGCTCACAGCGCCCGCAAGCTCCAGAGTGCCACCGGTAATGCTTGTGGTACCGGTGTAGAGATTTGCCCCGGCATATACGATATTCGCATCACCGATATTCACAGACAACGCACCTTCCGCACCATCCGTCATGGTGGATTCAATCTTAATGGGGTTATCATTAATCTTCTCAAAATACAATGTACCTGTACCGGTAATACTGCCTTTCAGAACCGTTGAATTACCGGTACTAGAGCCCTTAATCCAGCCGGAACCATCCACCGTGATAGCAGTATTAAGCTCATGATAAGTTCCTCCGCCATTACGCAGCTCAATGGTACCACCTTGCAGCAAAAGTTTGTCAGCAGCAAGTCCTGTTCCCCAGTTCAGCACTAAAGTACCGTCCTTACGCACGCTGATTTCCGCCATGCCGGTCCAGCTAGTTTGCTCATGCAAGGAAAGCTTACCATTCACAACGTCCACGTGAGCAAAGGTCAGAGAAGCGCCTTCGCCCTCCATTTTCCACGTTACCTCAGCCCCGTTCATGATATACACCGTACCGGCGGTAACAGCATCCGACACCACAGCGGTGGCATTCGAGTTAAAGATGGCATCCTTACCTGCAGCAAAACTCAGGTTGTTGCCAGCATCGGTGTCAGGCACAATATCCCAGTTGGCAGAGCTCCAGTTTGTATCCGCAGCCCCACCTACCCAAGTGTACACTCCATCATTGGTGTATACCAAATACAAGCCGTCAGCCGTGGCGTTGAAGCTTGCACTACCTATGCCGTTATAAGTCAGAGTATCATTATTCGCCCCGCTCCAGTCACCGGAGGCAAGCTTATACGAACCATTAGCCAAAGCACCGGTCAGTTTCGAGAAATCCAGCGTGATGGTCTGCGTGGTACCGGCGGTATACACAGCAGCGCTACCCAAACTCAAAGCCGCGCTATTCTCCGACAGCAGGCTGGCATCAAACAGCATCTGACCGCCGGAAAGGGTCATTCCTCCCAACTGCACGGCGTTTTCCGTACCGGTGAGAACGGAAAGCACATCGCCACTACCCAAGGTGTAGGCGCTACCCGTCATATTGAGAACACCACCGCTTACTGTAACGCTACCGTTTACATCAGCTTGACTCAGCACCAGCTCACCCTTGCTCACACTGACGTTGCCCACATAGGCCTGCCCGCTGAAGGTCTGTGTTCCGCTGCCGGTCATAGCCAAGTTCAGGCGCTCCGAGTCGGCAGCCGTCCCGACGGTACCGGCAAAGGAGCCACCGACTCCGGCAATCGTCAGGGTATTGGCAACGGTAGAACCGGGTGCTGTATCGGACTGTGTTACCGAGGTACGAGCTTCACCTGCGTAGATGTGCGACAACTCGTTGCCATTTACCCCCTGCACCGTTGCATTGGCGGTGTTAATGGCCAGCGTGGCATTGTTCCCCTTTCCGGATTGGTTGTTACCATCAACATCGTCATGACCTTGCAACGATAAAGTTGCATTCTTTGCTGCACCATCCGAGGCCAAAACGACACACGCCTGATATGCACCATTCGTCCACTGATCCTGGGGTGTACGGTTCAGTACAATCTGACCGCTGAATTCATTGTCTCCGCTGAGAACAAGCATAGAAGAGCTGCTATGCGTAGTCGTGGACTTCCACACCAGATTACCTACACCGGAAAGGCTATTAATATTCCAAATGGTATTCCAGCCGTTTTGTTGCAATTCCAAAGTATTATTTGCAGCAATTTCAATGTAATTCAACGTACGAGTTGCGTTATCTCCGGCAGCCTCATTCAAATCATTGCGCAATACTGACGTAGCAGGCGACTCAGCCGTTGCAGAGGCATTGTTAACCACCAATGAGCTATACAACACTTGTTCTGCGTTGGCTGCGGCTTTGTTTAATTCAAGCGTACCACCCGTCATGGTAATCACACGACCGGCAGCGCCTACACTATCCGTCGTAAACTTCACCGTACCGCCGGAGATATTCATGTTGGCAATATCGGCAGTATTGGTAAAGTTCACCGTACCGCCGGAGATATCAGCTGCATCTATGGTGCTCATACCGTTAAAGTTTACGGTACCCCCGGAGATATCAACTGCATCTATGGTATGGGACCCTGTAGCTTGGAACTCAACAATGGTTGAAGCATTCGAGGAGAGCGTTAATGAACCAATCGTACTGTTTTTCTTAAAATAAACATGTCCGCCATTCAAATCAACGATTCCAATCGTAGCATCAGCTTCGAACATCTCACGCCCCCATTCATTACAAGAAGCGTGCACAAGCCCGCCCAAATTAACCTCCTCCCAGAACGAGAAATATCCATTTAGGTTTGCATGCTTAAAGGTACCGTCTCCGCTTACCGTGCCATAAAAATGTGTGTGCCCGCCATTTTCGACTGATGTCGTGCCATCCAGCACTATGTCAAAATCCAGCCGTTCAATACCTTCTGCCTTCATATTAACACCATCTGCCAGATGTAAGATTGCACCGACCTTGCTATCTGCAGTGGCGTTCAGCTTACCACTCTTCACATAGGTTTCACCCGTGAAGTTTTCACCCAGCTTGAGGGAATTATCGGCATTGGTCAGGTTCAGTTCTACCGTACCGGAGCCTGAGATATTTTCGGCAGTGTACCCGGCTTTCGCCGTTTCAAAGGCCAAAACAGTACCACCTCCGACAACAATCGAATCAGCCGTAAGAGCACCGACGCTTTCATCCAAGCTCACTCGGAGGGGGGCACCCTCAACATTTGAATCAGACGCAGCGGGATTAACCAGTGTTACCGAATCGGCCGTTACATCCGCCGCCAACGTTACAGTGGCCGAGGTATTGAACACAACACTATCCCCGGCATTGAAGTCAGTCATGGCGCCATCAAGCGTTTCCACAACATTCCACACAGCTTGGGAGTCATCCCAAGTACCGGTTGCTCCCCCATCCCAATACAGGACAAGAGCCTGATTCCCGGAGTCATTAGTTGTGGTGATGGAGGCATAAGTCACGCCATCCACTGTAGAATAGCCCACGGAAGCACCATAGCGTAGGGCACTTTCGCCGTTAATGGTCACATTGTCGGCAGACAAGGAATCCCACACATCTTCAGCACCGCTATTGAACAGGTAATAGGTACCGGCAGTCAGGTTACCCAATGCCAAGGTGCCACTATTGAGGTTCAGACCGGAGGTAGAAGCCAAGGAAATGGCATCACCCACCGTCCCGGCAGTGAATGTTTGATCCGCCAAGTCCAACGTACCACCGGAGAGGGTGAAGCTGACGCCGGAGGTTCCCATCAACGCAGCAGCATTAGCCTTAGTGAGATCCAGAGTACCACCGCTCACCGTTACAGCAGCTGTAGCACCATCAGCCAAACTTATGGATGGGGAGGAGGATATGGTCAGTTTACCACCTTCCACATTCAAAGCACCGCCATTGATATTAAGAGTATTGGATATTGTTGTATTGCCACCTTGCTGTTTGAATGCACCGGAGGACAGAGTGAGCACACCGCCACTGATCGTACCGCCACCTTGCAATTCCAAGTTACCACCGGAAATATACAATAAGCGGCGCGTTGAATCATTATCGGTCATATTGATAGCACCTTGAACAGTCAAAGTACCACCGGACAATGTCATATTACGATCCCCCCAATCAGCCAAAAGTTTAAGCTCACCTTTCACCGTCATCTGATGCACGGAAATATCGTAAACACCGTGATTAGAAAACTCAGCGCTGCCCACTGTAATCATCCCATCACCTGTAATGGTATTAGTATTATTTCCCGTGGCAAATTTGAACAGACCATCCACATTTAAAGCACCATCAACATCCAGAGTCCCTATTCCCCATCCGTTTGTAACCTTCGCGGCATTAAGTGCCACGCCGGAAGCAATGGAAATATTGCGCTGGAAATTGTCACTGGAACTCGTTTTTATTTCCCCTACAGTATAGGTTGTAGAAGTTGCACCGGCAGCCAAGTTGAAGACAATGGAGGACGCATTCTGCATGTCGATATCCCCCACGGTAGCGTCAACCGAAGCAAAGGTGACAGAGCCGCCACCGCTGGCGGTAAGGCCGGAGAGTTCTGCTTTAGCCGAGCTGATATTGAGCGCACCACCGGAAACGGTAACCGCACCGAGGTCGGCAGCTGCCGTACTCAGGTTGAGCGTACCGCCGGAAACCTTGGTAGAGGTAGCCGTGAGGGAACCATCGCCATTAACCGTTGTTGTGCCGGAGGAATAGTCCAACGCCGCTGCAACCATATCCCCATCAACTGTAAGCGTGTGCCCGACATCACCATCCATGGTTCCCAGTACGGTCAAGGTGGCACCTTCCGCAACAACAATGGTTCTGTTCGTGTAGCCGGAATTATTCTGAACAGAAATATTACCCGTTACCGTGTACGAGGCGGTATCTGAACCGGTAGCAACACCGAAATTCAACGAGGAGGTATTGTAAAGAGCAATGCTTGCGAATGAAAGTGACGGTGATTTCAGATTAACCGTGCTCGAAGCACTGTCATTCGCTCGCAAAATCATATCTCCGATGCTGCCGGTGGCATTAACATTCAGCACCCCACCCCACGCAACATCAATATCACCGGCATCAATGAGAGTATTAACCGTCAGGTCATTATAAAGCCACAAGCTTTGCGTTCCCTCATGATTGAGCACTTCCGCAGTCACGGCACCCGCACCTTCAAAGCTATATTGTTTATCGCCTTGAATGGAAATTTCACCAGTAGTTACATTTTCCGTTACCTGAACCACCGTATTGGCAGCGGTGCCGTCAAACACGGCCTTTTGAGCAGCAACGGAAGCATCATGCGTACTGAATACCGTAGAATTCCAAGCATGGGAGTCTTCCGTACCGGCCCACACAGAGGCAGCACCCGTGAGCGTAATGAAGAGACCGCTATCGGAGCCGGAGAAGCTATACAAAGAATTACCCAATCCGGAAGCCGTAAGCTTAGTCATATCCAAACCGGCCCAGGCATCACCTGAGGCAAGCATATAAGCCGTATCGGTTGAAAGATTCTCCGTGTTAGTGAAGTTAATAACCTGAGTTCCGGCAGTAAGCGTCAAAGTCTCCACGCTCAGAGCAGCGGCGTCACCGGAAAGCATAGAGGCATCGAACACCATCTCACCGCCTGCCAAGGTCAAGCCAGCCAGCTGTACGGAATCCGCCGTTCCCGTCAGTACGGAAAGAGTCTGCCCCGTTCCCAAGGTGTAGGTGGCATCCAAGTCCAGCATACCACCGCTAACCGTTACATCTCCGCTTACGGTGGATGCAGCATTGCTCAATACCAGAGCACCTGATTTTACGGAGATATTGCCGACATGAGCCTCACCGCTGAAGGTTTGGGAGCCACTGCCGGTCATGGCCAAGTTCAGGCGCTCCGTATCAGCCGAAGTACCGACCGTACCGGCAAAGGTGCCACCGGCTCCGGCAATCGTCAGGGTATTGGCCTCGGAGGATGAAGGCATATTGGAACCGGAAGCAACAACAGAAGCCCCGGCATAAAGGTGTGCATACGCATCACTCTGCACGCCGGCTACTTGAGCATTGGCAGTATTGATAGCCACAGAGGTTATCGCATTGGCCTTAGTGCCGGTAGAGGTGCAGTTTAACGTAATCACGGAATTCTGCAGAGCATTATCCGACGCGATTTCCACAAAAGCTTGATATCTGCGTTCAGCAGCATCAAACGAACGATTTACCGTCACATTGCCGAAGAAATCGCTACCATCCCCGCTCAGAATCAATCGAGAGGTCGAGGAATGATTAGTCGTTGAACTCCAGAGCAAATCACCTTCACCGTTTAAGTCCTTGATATTCCATATAGTATTCCAAGAAGCCTGTTGCAATTCCAAGGTATTATTGGAAGCAATTTCTACAGAAGCGAGATTACGCACCAAACTTTCGGCACCCGTATCATTACGCAGCACAGATGTGACAGGGGCTTCCGCAGTAGCAGCAGAATTATTAACCGACAGTTTGCTATGCACGCTTTGCTCACCATTGTAATTAAGCTGCAAATGCCCACCGGCCAGGGTAACAGTACTTGAAGTATCGGCCGAACCGATGTCGGACTGAATTTTCATGGTACCGCTGCTGACTTTCAGGTCGGAGCCGGTGCCCATGGTAAGAGTTGCACCGGAAGCGAACGTTACATCACCTCCGTTGAAGTTGACCTTGGCATTGCTACCCAGAGAGAGGGAAGAACTGCCATTGATATTCACAACACCGCCCAAAACGTTGAAGGCAGCCCCCTCAGCCAAAGAAATGGCAATTTTGGGAGTCCCATTACCGTCAGAATCATCAAAACCATTGGTAGTGGTCAGATTCAAGGTGGAATTTGCCCCTAAACTGATGTCAGCGGGTCGCCAATACTGCAAGCTTTTAACCTGCATATTGAGTGTACTGCCACTCTTGAGCTCAATCTTACCGTTATCAGCATTATGGAAATGGACATCATCCACCGAGGTAAAATCAGCCGTAGCATCTTGCAGAGCAACAAGAGCCCCCTGAACCCAATACGCGCCACCATTGCCGGATGTACGGTTAAAGGATGCCCCATCAGCCAAAGCAATCGAGCCACCGCCGGCAATGGTAATACGGCCGGTTCCGCTCACATTCACATCGCTCTCTACCAACAGCTCACCGTTGATGACACGTTCCGCCGAGGCCTCAAAGCTATATGTAGAGCTACCGGATAAGGCCAAAGTAGCATTGCTGTTCACGGAATACACCATGGTAGCCGTATTATCCCCCGTCAATTTGAGGGTACCCTGCTGCACAGTTACACCGGACAGATTGAGATTACCGGAGAGGGTGACGGAGCCAGTATCTTGTTTGATAAGCGTACCCGTAGCACCGTCAGCCAGCACAAAATCGGAGGCTATAGAGGTAGCGGTGGTAACGGGGTTATAGGTAACGAGATTGAGGTCACCCGCCAGCACGATGTTGCCCGTAGTAGGAGTGAGAGCAGTGGCTTCCTCGGCGCGTACAACAAGCTGGCTACCGGCATCCATGTGCAGGTTCGCGCTCTGGACATTGGTGAATTTATTACCGATAGAGCCCTGATAACCTTCGATGATATTGAGCGCCAAATCACCGTGTATGTAAACATCCTGCACGGTAGAGCCGTCCAGCAACTGCACGGTACCGTCTTGTTGCCAATAGGTATCACTCACCTGCGTGGTGTAAAGGTGCAGCTGGGAGCCGGCATCACCCGTTACCTTGCCGGAGAAAGCCGAGTAACGATAATCAGTGGAGCCAATGGTAAGCTTGGCGGCGTTGGAAAGTGTAATGGGGGCGGAGGGATTGACGGGGGTGAGCTCCACGATGGTCAGCTCCGAGCCGTCCACCACGATGGCGTCCGACACCTCAATATTGGCAATGGAAGAAGCAGAGCCACCACCGGAGACACTCAAGGTACCGGTAGAAATGCTGCCCTCGCCGGAGAAAGAATAGCCGCCGGAAGAAATGGTAACCGTACCGGTAGATACGGCAGACGTCACGTTGACGGATTTATTGGCAGCGGTGGCGTCAAAAATGGCTTCGGCAGCCAAGGCATCGGAGGTGGAGTACTGAGAGAAAGTGGTAGAGTTCCACTCGTAGGCGGAATCCGTACCTGCCCAGACGTTGGAAGAATCATCGGAAGCAGCCGCCAAGGTCAACCACAAGCCCTGAGAATCTGTAGAAAGGGAGAGATTCAGCTCTGCACTCTTAGCCATGAATCCAAGCGAGAAGAGGGAGGCCTCAACCGCACTCCAATCACCGGCAGCCAGCAAATACTTACCATCAGCCAAATCCACCATACCGGCAAGCGTAATGGAGGTAGCCACGTCACCGGTCACGGAGGCAATGGATAAGGCAGCACTGTCCGCAGACAAGCCGGAGGCGGATAATACAATGTTACCGCCAGCCAGAGCCAGTGCATTGAGGGTAACAGCACCGGAAGAACCGGAAAGCACGGCAAGCGTTTGGCCCTCACCCAGGGTAATAGAGCCATCCGCAACGGACAAGGAAGCGCCATCCTGCACCGTAATATTGCCGGCAACAGTGTCTACATCGCTGAGTGAAAGAGTACCAGCCTCCACCGTTATGTCTTGCAGCTCTAAATCAGCAGCCGTGAAAGACTGTGTATTGGAGCCTTGCTTGGTAATAGAGCCTGCCGTGGAAACAGAGGACGTAAGAGCGCCGGAATAGGAGGCGTCGGCAGAGGCACCATGAGCCCCCACGGTTAGGGTATTACCGGCAAAATCCAACGTACCGGCAGAACCATTAAGCGTTGAAATGCTGAGATTCTCAGCCAAAGTCAGAGTACCACCGTTTATTTGCACATTCCCCGTACCGAGGGCGGAGGAGTTTGCCGTGGTCAGAGAACCGGATTCCAGCGTTGTACCCCCACTGTAGGTGTTACTGCCGCCTATCTGCACATTGGCAGCATTCGAGCCATCAGCAATTTTAAGTGCGAGTGCAGCATCAGCCGCATCTTTAACGGAGGAATTAATGTAGTAACGATGGGATTGCTCGTTTGTAAGGGTAAGAGTCCCGGAGCCGGAGATAGTACCGGTCATTCGGGCATTGCCACCGTAATAAGCGCCACGAATTTTCGCACCATCGGCAACGGTCAGATTGCCATTGAGCTCAACGCTGCCGCCGGAGCCATTATAAAGCTGCAACTCAGCTCCACTCTGCAAATGAATGGTAGCATTACCCAAGCCGGTGCCGTACGCCATGCGCAGCGCAGCACCGTTAGCTACGCTGATGGTTCCCATCTGCGTACCGTCATGGTACAATTCACCACCCAACATCAGCACACCGCTCTGCACCTCCGTTGCGGAAATGTTGCTAGCTTGCGCTTTCAACACCAAACCGGTGGACTCAGCAGCTGTGGAGAATACGCCCTGAACGATAAGCTTGTGATTATTGCCCCGAATCCCCCCCGCAATAAACGAGAAACCACTGCGGTTCATAAACGTGGCATCCCCGGTAAGGGCGACGGTGCCAATAAGAGAGTTCCAATTACTGCCGCCGGACAAGGATACGGTACCGGCAGTTTGCAGATTCACCGTTTGTGCAATGTTTGCACCCTGCACATAAGTAGCACCGGCATCCACAATGATGGTATCCACATTGATAGCAGCAGCACTCTCACTGCCGTATGAACCGGTCTTGATGTGCAGCGTTCCCAAATCGGAGATATTGACAGTTCCGCTTGTATTCGCCCCCCAATCAATCACCAACTCGCCCTCACCGCTGACGGAACCGAGGGACTGAGCTGTGCCGGTAACGACCAAGGAACCGGCCTCAATCATCGTGCTGGTAACATTGACGGTTCCGCTCAGGGTTGTTGTTCCGCTGCCAAGCTGGTAAAGGTTGGTGGCGGTTACAGACTTCTCACTTGCCACGGAGAAGGCATAATCATCCTTGGAGTCAAAACGCAGTGCTTTCAGGTTCTGGGTCTCTGTGACATTCACTGTCTTATTCGCAGCAAGGTCATTGAATACGGCTGTACCGGTCAATTGGCTTCTGGAACTCGAACCGAAAGTAAACAAACTCCAACCATAGGCAGAATCCGTACCATTCCAGATATCACTATCGGAATGAATCGCCAAGGTCAGGGTAAGCCCATTGGCAGAATTGTTGATGGTAGCCGACATGAAATCCATGTCGGCATCCATGGTGAGAGCAGCCCCCGTCCAATCGCCGGAAGCAAGATAATAGGTACCGGCACTCAAAGAACCGGAGTTATTGAAATTAAGCGTTGCATTACCGGAAGCCGTGCTCAGAGCTAAAGAATAAGTACCGGAGGTCGTGCTCAAGTCCGAAGCATCAAAGCAGAGCGTACCGGAATTAAGCGTGAGGGCAGAACCGAATGTGGCTGTTGAGGCGTTGTCACTCCCCTGCACATAGAACGTGTGCCCACTATCCAAGGAGAAGGCATCCCCCAGCTTCAGGGTAGCCCCCTGAGCCACGGTAACATCCCCCAAAAGCGAGAAGCTGTTAGCACTCACGCTGAGAGAGCCGCTCAGGGCAGAAATATCATTAAGCACCACAGTGGTACCGTTAATGGTCTGGGAACCACTCCCCTGCATGCTCAGGCTGAGGGAGGCTGACGCTGTATCAGCTGTAGTACCAATGGAACCGCTGTAAGTGTAGCTACCACTGCCGGTCAGGATGAGAGTCGCGTCACGAGTAGAAGCGGGAGCAGTGGTTGATGCAGCATCCGTTGGAGCTGCTCCGGCCATGATGTGAGAATATTCATCACCGTTAACACCACCCAAACGCACAGCATCAGCATTTACTGCCAACGTAGCAAAGGAATTGGCATTACCGTTCATGTTCAGCGTTGCACCGGAGGCAGCCTTTTGGCCGTTAATCTCTAAAAATGCTTGGTGCGTGCGGGCGGAATCAGCATGATTACGGTTAAAGTTGATGACTCCGCTGTATTCGCCATCACCACCTATGATAAGGCGAGCCGTTTTGTTGTGGGTGGTGTCAGAGTTCCACGTCAAGGAGCCCGCACCGCTCAATTTATCGAGCTGCCAGATAGTATTCCAAGTAGCATCCTCCAAGGTAAGTGCCTTGCCGGAAGCAATGTTGATGTGGTTGAAGTGCTTGAGCATGTCCTCCGCCGCCCCCTCGCTGTAGATAGTAGTGGAGCTTGCTGCAATATCCACCGTACCACCGAAATGCTGCGCATAAGTGGGTGCCAAATGCAGTTGTAAGGAATTGAAGCTCAGCGTGCCACCGCTCATATTCGTTTGAGCGGCGGAAAGATGCCAATAGCCACCCTCCACCGTACCGGTAGCCCCGGACTCCACATCCAATGAACCGTTGAAATAGATGTCATACGTACCGGTTCCGGAGACAAGCTTACCGCCATCCGCCAGCAGCACATTGCCGTTCATGGTGCGGCTGCGGAAGCCATCTTCATTCCAAGTGTTCATGTTCAGCACACCGCCATTCTCCACACGGGTGATACCGGTGGCGGAAAGTGCATTATCTGCACGAGTGAAGACAGTTCCCTGTTTGATGGTCAGCAAGTCCCAAGAGTTACCGGAAGCGGCCAGCACCAAGTTACCGGAACCGGTTTTCTCCGCATTGGCAAGCTGCAGAGAGCCATACTGGAACTTCTCCTCCGTCATATGGAACACCAAGGTGCTGCCCTCAGCACCCGTAATGACACCACCCTCCAGCACCTGCACATTGGTGAAGGTCTGCGTGGTCGTGCCGAGATCCACAATGCCGCCATCATGCACCGTCAGGGAAGAAGCGGAAGCCAAGGCATTATCCACCGTGAAAGCGAGGGTCATGTCGCCCTGTTGAGAGGAGGTTTTCGCGGAGTCGTACCCCATGACGCTGATGGCACCGGTGAGGTCAGAGGTGGCAGCAAGCACCAGCTTGCCACCGCTTTGGGTCTGACCGTCCACCACCAAATTATTGGCACCGTTTGCCCTCAAGGCGTTGGTAAGTGTCAGCGTACCGGAGCCCCCGCCAAAACGGTAAGCTGCATTTTCCGCCACGGAGATGTTGCCGGAGTAAGTAGTGTCACCGGCACTACCCAAAGACAGGGAACCATGGGTGGAGAGGTTCACATCTGCATTGCCGGTGCGGTCCAACAACACGGAACCGGAGGAAGAAGCGTTCACCAACTGCAGCATGGCTGCCGTATCTGCAGAACCCAGCAGAGAAGCGGCATAGGATAAGTCAATGTTAGCACCGCCGAGCGCGGCTGCATTCTCAAAGGAAAGGATAACACCCTCATTAAAAGTAATGGAGCCAATGTTGTTATTAGAATTCGTCAGGGTTACGATGCCGCCAAGTCCCTGCCCGTTACCCAACACGAGCGCAGCGGAGGCGTCATTCAACAGAGCATTCACCACCAGCTCACCACCACCACCGCCAAGGTTCCACTTACCGCCTACGGAGCCGAGAGTAGACTCAGCCGTGCCGTATTCCACCACTTTACCGGCTACCGCACCCACAAACAAGTCGGAGTGGTTGCTCATATCGAGCACACCCGCCATATTCTCATGGAGCGCAAGCGTACCGGTGGAGGAACCATCCACATAAGAGAGCGCATTATCCGCCGTCAAACCGGAAAGCACCACCAAGGTGCCTTGCGTACCGAGAATCCACTTGTTAGCAGTCGTATCCCCCAGAGCAGCCGTGGTAGAGGCCACAAGCACACCCTGCTCTACAGCTTTGGTGCCGGAGAACGTATTGGTACCACTCAGGATAAACTCGGCGGCTTTATCCCCGAGGTCGATGCTGACATTGCCGGCCCCCGTGATATTATAGGCGTACTCATTGGCAACGGTAACCCCGCTGTTGTAGAGCACCTGCATGGTAGCGCCGGAGGCTAGGGACACATTCCCTTTAAGGCCGTAGTAGGCAGCAATATCTGCCGTACTCTGCAAGTGTACACCACCTTCTATGTACTCCTGCGCGTGCTGCACGCCCTCACGCATAATGAACGTGCCACCACTCTCCACAGTAACATTGCCCGTAAGGCGGGCGTGGCTTCCCAGCTCAAAGGTAGCACCGTTTTTTACCGTTACATCGGATGCGGCATCCGCATAGTGCCAATCCAAAGCGTTGGTGTAGCGGTTTGCATTCTTGCCGGAGGAAGAGCCAGGAGCATGCACGGTGTTGGTACCCACCAGCACCAGCTTACCGCTTTGCACTTCCATGCCACTACCGGCCACAGTCAGGTGGGTTTTGATGCTGTTGAGGGTAAGAGAAGCCCCCGTTCCTCCGTTATATACAAATTTAAGGGCACTGTCATTTCCATTATCCGCAAAGGAGCCGAGGAAGGACTGATTGCCGGACTGCGTCCAAGTCAGCGTTGTCGTGGTGCCGGAAGCCAAGTTGGCAATAATGGCACTGTCATCCAAGGCGTGAATGGTGAACCCATCAGCCGAGGCTGCATTATCATTATTCCAAGACATGCTGTTGCCGCTGAAGTCCAGCACCCCGCCTTGGTGTCCGAATGTCAAATCGCGGTATATCTGATTGACATCGGAAATGACAACAGTGGCATAGGTGTTGACAAGTGCGTTGTAGGCAGCATAGCCATTGGTGCGGTTAAGGAAAGTTTTACCCGCTCCGCCCACATTCAGGAGAATGTTGTTATTGCCTGAGCCCTCAATGTACAAATCACCCGCACCCACTTTACGCCACTCATACATATGGTCGGCAGCCCCGGTGAGCGTGGTGTGCACGGATACGCCACGGTCAATCACATAACCGGCGTGGTTGAATTGATAGCTGCCATCGCCACCGGAAGAGATATTGAAGGAGGCACTGCTCTGCCCCTCACCCAAACAGAATTGAGCATAACCGATACCCAAATCCACCGTGGCATCCAGCACGATGTTGTTGGTAGCAGCAGTTGCGGCAAAAACCAGATTTTCCGTCAGGAAGAGGTCGCCATAGGAGAGGTCTTTGCCGGAGGTGGCATGGGTTCCCTCAATATAGGGAGCGGCATTCAGATACGTATTATTGTAATTATACCAGTTGTCCGTATCTTTGATGGCGGATAAATCCAACCAAGTGTTAATCCCGGATTTTACCCCTACAAAAGAGGTAAGCTCCTTGCCGGATGCATCCGTCACCGTCCCGGAATAAGGAGTCGTGCTGACAAGCTGCTCCATACCATAGTCATACGCAGCGTTGGAAGATACGGTATCACCGGCGGTATTTACCGCCGTTATGTGCAATGTGGAGGTACCATCTGCCGTTACCACCTTGTCATACTGCCCCAGCACATCCTTGGTATAATCCGCACCGCCACGGCAATTGGAAACTCCCCCGCCAATGGACTGTACGGCACCAACGTACTCATATTGACCGGTTTGGTTATTGAAAACAAATACCGGGCTACCGGAATCGCCCTGTTGAGGTTCGTACGGAAGGGGTTCGGAGGAAGAAAGCCCACTGTATGCGGTATTGAAGGTGTAAAGTGCGGCATCTTCTGCGGAGTATCTGGTTCCGCTGCCGTGGGTCCATGCAGCACTGATAGTATCTGCACCGCCTACAAGGTAAGTATAAGCTCCGACTAACGACTGGGGCGAACCATCCACATACATACCCATGTTACCGGCACCGGTATGGTAAAGCATTTGCCCCGTCGCGTTAGCTGCAAAATCCGCAGATGTTCCGGAATACACTGTGGCCGGGATAACATCCGTAATCACCTTGCTCATACGGGTCACCTTGTAGTCATGACCGCCACCATCATAACCACCGTGAGGGGAATGCAGGAACGTTTCGCTGCTGTCAATTCGGTACTCAATACCCTGGTAGTAGATGGCGTTGCTCCCCCCAATGTAGTCGGATGTAAAACAGCCACCGAACACACCGTTGTGCTGCACGGATGCCGTGGCATTGTACCCGATAGCCATGAACGCACCATTGTCACTCACCCCGGTAAAGTTAATCATGCCGCCCTCCAACGGTGCGGACTCCGTACCATCGGCATACTGAATCGTTACGCCCCCGGATTGCCCCCAAAGATAACGCAGCAAGGCATTGGCGGAATCAGCCGTCCGGTATCGCCCCATATTCTGCCCGAAGTCTGCGTAGGTGATGATGGAAACCTCGCCACACATATTAGCGGCCTGAGAGTTAGACGAACACACCGTCACCGTTGTTACCATCATCAACGGCAATATCTTGCGCAAAAATGCAGTCAGTTTCATGACAAATCGAGAGAGAAAATGAGAGAACACTGTGCGCCTACGCACGCATCACGCCCGCGCGCCGCACGGGGAGGATTCTACCAAACAAATTCCGATTTTTCAAGCACAGATTGCAAATAACATTTTATTTTCAATGCATAATCCCCATTATTCCTCTATATTTTTCAGGAGTCAACAAAACACAAATGCCGAAAAAGCGCCGAATAAAAAGTGCGAGCAGAGCAACGAATTCGCTTGCCAAGGAGCAAAAATTACGTTAGAGTACAATCATGTCAGCAAAACGCTTTATTTTGAATGAGACAAGCTATCACGGGCACGGCGCCGTGAAGGAAATCGTAACGGAAGTAAAAGCCCGTGGCTTTGCCAAGGCTCTCATCGTCACGGATGCAGACTTAGTACGCTTCGGCGTGGTAGCCAAGGTTACGGATCTGCTGGACGCAGCCGGGTGCGCGTACGAGATATACGACAAAGTGAAGGCCAACCCAAGCGTAGCAGTGGTAGAGGGTGGTGTAGAGGCATTCAAGACCGCCGGAGCAGACTACATGATTGCCATCGGTGGAGGTTCCCCACAGGACACGGCGAAAGCCATCGGCATCATCATCAACAATCCGGAGTTCTCGGACGTAGTATCACTGGAGGGACTTGCCCCCACCAAGAACAAATGTGTACCTGTCATTGCCGTGGCTACCACAGCCGGTACTGCAGCCGAGACCACCATCAACTACGTGATTACAGATGAGGCCAAACGCCGCAAGTTTGTGTGCGTGGATCCGCACGATATTCCCGTAGTAGCTGTGGTGGACCCGGACATGATGTCCTCCATGCCTGCAGGTTTGACCGCAGCAACCGGCATGGATGCTCTTACCCACGCTATTGAAGGATACACCACACTGGCAGCTTGGGAACTTGCAGACACCCTCAACATCAAAGCAGTGGAGCTCATCGCCAAGAATCTGCGTTCCGCCGTTCAAAATGACCCGGACGGCCGCGAGGGCATGGCACTGGGACAATACATGACCGGCATGGCATTCTCAAACGTAGGTTTGGGCGTGGTACACGGTATGGCTCACCCGCTGAGTGCATTCTACAACACCCCGCACGGCGTTGCCAATGCGGTCTTGTTGCCCTACGTCATGGAGTACAACGCTCCTTACACCGGTGAGAAGTTCCGCGAAATCGCACGCGCCATGGGGGTACAGGGCGTAGATGCCATGAGCCAGGAAGAATACCGCAAAGCCGCCATTGAGGCCGTTAAGCAGCTTTCCGTCGATGTAAAAATCCCGCAAACTCTTGCAGAAATCGGCGTGAAAGAGGAGGATTTGGAAGCACTCACAGACGCTGCCATGGCAGACGTTTGCACCGGAGGCAACCCCCGTCCCTGCACTTGGGATGAGGTACTCGCCGTATACAAAACAGCATTCGGCAAGTAAGGCTCTTATTTTTGCAATGCATACGGGCAAGGTCGCAAGTAGCAGCCTTGCCCGTGTTTTTTTTACTTCAGAAAACAAAATGCTTGCTATGGCAAACGTTTTGCGATAAATTCAGAACAATAAAATAACTTCACATTATGATGCAACAGATTACATACACTCTGGCAGCTGCGCTGAGTACAACCGTAATGATCTGCCCTACTTATGCAAATGATTGGCTGACCGACCTGGATGAAGCAAAAGCAAAAGCCCGGGCGGAAAACAAAGCCATTTTGGTGGATTTCACCGGTTCCGACTGGTGTGGCTGGTGTGTACAACTGCGCACCACTATATTGGACACGGAAGCCTTCCGCAGCTATGCCGCTGATAAGTTTGTACTGCTGGAAGTAGATGTCCCGAAAAACATCAAAAAAATAGGGAAAAAGCAACATGCTCGCAACCGTGAGATTGTCCGAAAATACAACATATCCATTTACCCGAGTCTTTTGGTTCTGAACGCAAATGGTGAGGTACTCGGCGGTATGATCGGCGGTAGAGATACACTGAAAAGTGTCATTGCTCCTCTCGATGAAGCCCTCCAAAATGAACAAAAAGCAGCTGCTGCGCGTAAACTGAGCGGTACAGAAAGAGCCCAGGCTCTCATGGCTATTTACAGTGCTCTTCCTCCCACGCTGAAAGACTATTTCCGCTCCATGCGTGATGAAATTGCACAGTACGACCCGGACAACACCACCGGAATACATAACGAGATTTCTGACACTCAACAAAAAGAAGAACTGCAAGCCGCGCTTAATGCCGCCGGCATGGATTTCCGCCGAGCTTACGCCTCAGCGCAGGAATCCATCGCAAAAGCAAGCCCGGAAAACAAATACGTGCTTCTCGGGCTGTTGTCTGACTATTTGCAGCACTGCCAAAACAATTTAGTCATGCAAATTGATGACACAGCGGGAGTAGAAGAGCTCCGCCAACTCCTGTTGCTCATGGCAGAATGCGCTCCGGAAGATGAAGCAACCGCACTTCGGCAGGAAATCGAATTACAATTCAAAAACCCGGACTCCGTATTGCAAATCATTAGAGCAAAACGTCAAAAATAGGGTTACGAGCAATCAGCAGGAGAGGTATTTCCCGCATCGAGCGCGTCATGCCGTTAGAATAAGCTTGCACTCCGACATTTATCAATGCAAAATAATTACATGTTCAAGCGTATATTGCACATGACCGGGCTGGTAGCCCTTGCGGCGCCGGCATTTGCAGCTGTTGAATGGTCCACGGACTTAGAGGCAGCTAAGGCTCAAGCAGCGGCCTCCGGCAAATCCATTCTGGTGGATTTCACCGGTTCTGACTGGTGTGGCTACTGTATCCGACTCAAAAAGGATGTGTTCGACACCCCGGAGTTTGAGGCACTGACAAAAGACAGTCTTGTCTTTGTTGAGATTGACGTCCCCCGCGATGTTGCCCGCATAGGCGAAGAGTTGCACAAAAAGAATCAGGCTCTTTGCAAGCAGTACAAGGTTGCCGGTTTTCCGACCATCATGATTATGTCCCCTGAGGGCTACATCATCGGTGGCTTTGTAGGCGGAGCCAACATGGCTCGCGTGAAGGATTGCCTGAGCGCAGCAGAGACAAATGCGGCCAAGGTGAAGCATGCCGCTACCCTGCAGGGGGCTGAACGCGCTAAATTGCTGGCAGAGGTTCACAACGGGCTTCCTCGTGATCTCAAGGCAGCAAATACTGCCATGGTTAACGCCATTGTAGAGGCCGATGAAAACAATGTTACCGGGATGAAGGATCTTGCCAAGGCGACAGCCGAGCTCGATAGTCTCATAAAGGCTCTGAGCAAGACCGCCCGCGAACCGGAAAAAGCACTTGTCATGGTAAATGAGGCACTCACTACGTGCTATCCCGTTAACCGCGAAGAGCTGCTGATGCTGAAAGGTCAAATTATCATGGCCATGGTCAATCGCGACCTTCAGGTTGCAGATAGTGTGGAAGATGTGGAGGCCATCAAGGCCCTCATGTTGCAACTGGTTGATTGCGCCCCTGCAGACCGCAAGGAGCAGATGCGCCAACGCGTTGAAAAGCAATTCGGAGATCCTGCCGCGGTTCTTGAGAAGATTCGCGAGCAACGTGCTTTGCGTGGCAAATAACACAAGCCATAAAAGCAATCTTTCCCGAGAGCTCCGCCTTAGCAGGTCGGAGCTCTTTTTTGGGGAGGGATCCTCATGCAGTGTCGGTGTAATACCTCCAATTGTTAGTCATTAAGCTTGCGGATGCCTCGCTAAGCATGCTAACATCATGTTGCAGGTAACAATAAAACGACCCACCCTTCCCACATGAAAATAAGCACCCTACTCTACCCCCTGATACTCGCAACAGCCTCACTCGGTGTTGCGGATGACTACACCGGATGGCAAAACTCCCACCCCGAATGGGAGCTCGTCTTTTCCGATGATTTTGACGGCAACAGTTTGGACTCTTCCAAGTGGAATAAAATCGACTACGTAAGTTGGAATGTGTCCGACTGGCGTCAATACCAATCGCGCGATGAAGAGCTTGTCTCACTGAATGGCGATGGAACCGTCTCACTCTGGGGAAAATATGGTAACTATACCAGCCAAGCTGACCCAACCGGGCTGAATGACACCTACGCTTGCGGAGGAATCTTCACCAACAAGACATTTACCTTTCAGTATGGTTATGTGGAGGTACGCGCCAAGTTCGACAGCGCCATGGGAGCTTGGCCGGCCATATGGATGATGCCTGTTAACGGGCCTTGGCCACAGTCGGGAGAAATTGACATCATGGAGCATCTTAACTACGAAGGGATTGTTCACCAAACATTGCATTACAATGATGCAAATGGAGCAAAAACAACTTCGGGCACGGTTAATGCTCAAGGTGGTTCAACCGCCTACTTCACCTCTGTAGCGGATAAAGCGGATTTCCACACCTATGGAGTAGAATGGACTCCGGAGGGTGTCAAATTCTTTATGGATGGCAATTTGACGCTTCATACGCCCACGGAATCTATTAACCCCAACTGGCCTTTTAACAAGGAGAATAACCCCTATTACCTTATGTTGGATATGCAACTGGGGGGCAGTTGGGCCGGAGCTCCCGGAGACCTCGGTGACGGCGTGGCTATGACGGTGGACTACGTGCACGTGTACTCCACCATCCCTGAGCCGGGAAGCACAACCCTAACTGTGGTGGCACTCAGTGCCCTGCTCGCTCGACGTAAACGCCGTTAACCCTATACGCCGAAAACATTACCAAAGTGTCTGCATGTTTATACAACCTGCGGACACTTCGGTAAAAACAGATTACGCCTCCTCCTCAGGAAGCTCAACCGAGCCTTCGGCAAAAAGCTCATACGCAATGGAATCCGTAATGAGCACCTCCGCAAACTCACCGACAGGCAAAGAGGGATCCACATGGATAGAGCCATCCACATCCGGGGCATCCCACGGACCACGGGCAATACCGGGAGAATCCACCAATACGCGCAACGTTTGCCCAACGCAATCTTGTCCGATTTCATCCGCAATACCGGCAAGAATCATGGACAGCTCATTGGCTCGGCGCTTACGGGTGGCATGGTGCACTTGGTTTTTCATCTTAGCAGCTAGGGAGCCTTCCTCTCGTGAATAGGGGAAAACCCCGGCACGCTCAAAACGGAACTCGCGGATAAAGTCTCTCAGCTCGGCGTGGTCATCTTCATTCTCACCGGGCAAACCGCTGATAAAGGTAGTACGCAGCCCAATACCCGGCACAGCAGAACGGAGGTCCCGTATAAGTTTGCGGATGTAGTCACCATCAGTCTTGCGGCGCTGCTCCTCCAGAATATGAGCGGATATATGCTGCAAGGGAATATCCACGTACTTAACGACTTTCTCGCACGTGGCAAAAACATCTATAAGCTCCTGGCTCCAATGTGCCGGGTGGGTGTAAAGCACTCGCACCCAAAAATCTCCCGGCAGGGCGTTAATTTCACGCAACAAGGTAGCAAGGGATTCCCCGCGAGCGGAATCCACCCCGCTGGTCTTGGTTGCTCCGCCCTCCCACTTATCCATTCCGTAATATGTGGTATCTTGGGCAATGAGATTAATCTCCTTCACTCCGGCATCCACCAAGGCTTTCACTTCGCGCATAATGCTTGCCTGCGGACGGCTGCGGTGCCCTCCACGTATGCGCGGAATCACACAATAAGCACAGGCATGATTGCAGCCCTCTGCTATTTTTACATAAGCAAAGTGTTTACCGGTTAAGCGATAACGCACATCACCGAAGTCAGGCATCAGCTTGGACACTTTCGTGCTGTACACTTTCTCGGCCGTACCATTCAGGCAGGAGTTCACTATATCCGCAACTTCCGGCACCTTATCCACGCCGATAAAGCAATCCACCTCGGGCATCAGTTTCACCAAATCGTGAGCATAGCGTTGGGAAAGACAGCCGGCTACCATAATTTTCTGGTGAAGCGGAGCTTCTCCGGCTTCTCTGGCCCGAGTGGCAGCAAAAATGGTATCGATAGCCTCCTGCTTGGCGGGATCAATGAAGGCGCAGGTGTTGATAATGAGAGCATCCGCCTGTTCGGGCTCCACCTTGGTAAAGCCGGCATTCAAAAGGCGGTCTGCCATGACCTCAGAATCCACCAGATTCTTGGCACAGCCTAGGGAAATGATTGCAAACGTTGCTGCCATGCGCACACTCTAGCATATTCTACCCCTTTTGAAAAGAGCAAACAATCAGACAAACGAGAATTCCGCGCGCGCGGAGCGTTAAATACCACGCTGTACTTATAGCTCACATAAGTTCTTTAACTGAGGTAGGCGGGAATAGAATGTTTGCAGTACATTCAGGCGAGCCTCGGTACGCAAATGAGGCGGCAGCGCGGGATGATGCAGCCCTGCTCGGGTACAGATTTTCACCCTTGCCTCGATAAACGCACTCAGCAGATGCGCAACGCGAATACGCTCATACTCACCGTCTTGCAACAAATAATCCAACACTTCGGACTGCTCCTGTAGCAATTTAAGGCTCAAGGCCTCATCTTCCGTACTTAAGGCAGAAGCCATGTCTTTGAAAAAATTAAGCGCTGTTTTGTAATCTTTCCCTTTACGCCAGCTCATCAACCGTTCCGGCGTAGGAAATATGGTCTCTTCGCCCAAAATGCAATTTATCAGCTCTTTCCACGCCGATTTTTCCTCGTCGCTCACAGAATCGGAGGCTAAGCGTTGTGGTACTATCCTTATCAAATACACCAAAACTTCAAATCCGATTTCATGGGAGGGTTTCATGCGAACGCCATGCTCCCCCAAATATGTTCTATACACCCATTCTTTCTGCCACATCACAGCATCTGCCAATATACACAGCTTACGGAGTTTATCCGCCGGTATTTGTCGCAAACGGTCACAATAGGGGCGAATTTTCTCTGCTGTAGCCCGGATTTCCACGGCAAGCGAGGTCTCAGAATTAATTCTGCACCTCAAACAAAGGCGCCCTAATTCCGCAAGAACCGACATAACCTCACAGACCTGCTGCTCCGTTGCAGATACGGCAGAAGCCTGCATCACCGGTACCGGCTCATCTACAGCCCCGAAAACAGATGATGCACTTAACGAAACAAAAATACAAGTAAGCCAACAAGCTCTCATGCAAGTAATCGTAACACATTCAACTCAAAAGTCAATTATTTTTGAGGCAACTTCTGATAAGTCTCCTTATAAAGTGCGTAAAAAATCAGCTTGATTTTTCAAATGCAGTTATTATAATAACCGGAAAGATTCCCCACCCATGGCATGAAAATCAGCACCATATTCAAAATCGTTATTATCAGCACAACCGTAGTTTTTACAGCATGTTCCGCCGGTAATCCGAACAGGACAAGCAACTTCGGCTGCGAGGTCAGCGGGCGCACGCACCGCATGTAATAGACGAGTGGCGCCAACGATGGCACGAAATTAAAGAAAAAAAGCTTTACAAAAGCATGCGCATCGTGCATGCTTGCGCGTGCTTATGTCATTTGCAGAACTCGGAATTTGCCCGGAAATATTAGAAGCGATAGAGGTACTCGGTTTTGAGACTCCGTCACCCATTCAGCAGCAAGCCATCCCGGTCGCGTTGGAAGGGCGGGACATTGTGGGCTTGTCCCACACCGGGTCCGGGAAGACACTGGCATTTTCCATTCCGGCGTTGGAGCGCATAGAGCCGAGCGTAAGAGGCGTACAGGTGTTATGCTTGGCACCGACGCGTGAGCTGGCGGTGCAGATTTGTCGGGAGGTTGACAAACTGGCACTGTTTTTGGATGGCATATCCGCAGTACCCATCTACGGAGGGACCTCCTTTGCCCCGCAGCTGGCAGCCCTGCACCGCGGAGTACAATTTGTTGTAGGAACTCCGGGCAGAATCATCGACCTCATGGAGCAAGGCGAACTCAAAACGGATTGCATCACTACGCTGATTTTAGATGAGGCGGACGAGATGCTCGACATGGGATTCCAGGAGGACATAGACCGCATTGTGGCACAACTCCCGGAAGAAAGGCAAACACTGTTCTTCTCCGCCACCATGTCGACAGCCATTCGCGCACTCATCAATCGTTTGGCATCGGAGCCGCAGGAAATCAGCATAGAACGCCCGGTTCTTACTGTTCCCACTTGCGAGCAAAGCGTTTATGAGGTGGTATTTTCCTCACGCATCGAGGTTCTGAGCCGATTGATAGAAATGGGGCGTATGAAACGCGGGCTCGTCTTCGCTAATACCAAGCGCGTAGTGGATGACGTTGTGGATGGACTGCTGGCACGTGGATACTCGGTGGACCGCCTCCACGGCGATATGCCGCAAACGCTGCGCGAGCGCGTTATGGATTCCTTCCGCAAAGGCAACCTGAATGTACTGGTAGCAACGGACATCGCCGCACGAGGGTTAGATATTGATGACGTGGATATAGTAGTCAACTTTGAACTTCCGCGCGACCCTGAGGATTATGTGCACCGTATCGGGCGCACGGCACGCGCCGGGAGAAAAGGAAAAGCTGTTACCTTTATAGGGCGCCGAGACTTTTCCTTACTTGCCCGCATTGAGCGCTTTGTAGGCGTTCGTATGCCACGGGAAAAAGTCATGACAGCCATGCAAGTGGAACAAGCACGGCGTGAAGCGCTGGTGGACGACATCATCGAATATGCCACAAAATCCCCGGAACTCCCGGACGAGTTGTCAGACATAGAATTACCGGCAGAACAACTACTGGCGGCCATGTTCAACCTGCTCGTCAACAAAGGCAGCAGAGAATTACAGCCTATCCCGGAGGACAGGCCGAGCCGCTACGGTAACAAACGCGAAGACGCACCGGCGGATACCCCCCCGGCAGCCGAAAAGGGTAACGACTGGAGCAACTTACAGGAAAGCGTTACCCTCTTTATGAACGGAGGTAAGCTCATTGGCGTACGCCCCAAAGATATTGCCGGCTTGTTCTATAACGAAGGCGGCGCGCCTAAGGGAAGCGTGGGTGACATCAAGATTTTCCTCAAGCACTCCCTTATCGAGGTATCCCCGGATGTTGCTCCCAAACTCTGTGACAGACTCAGCACTTGCAGCATTTGCGGCTACGAGGTGAATGTAAGAGCGGACAAGGGATACCCGGGACAAGATAGTTCATCACGCACGAATGAGCGTCCCCGCCGCAATGGCTCCGCCCCCTATTCCGGGAATGACACCTTCCGCCGCGATAACCGAGCGGACAAACGAGAACGAGGCTCTCGCTTTGGGCGTGCAGAAAAGTTCTCCCGTTCATCGCGCCGCGACTCGGGAGATGGGTTCTACACCAAGTTTACAGGCAGTAAAAACAAACGCAGGAAGTAAAATATGGTTTCTACCACACAGGAACGCGCCTTGTCGTATTTTCACCGAGGTTACAACTGCGCCCAGTCAGTATTTGCGGCGTGCGCAGAAAAAATCGGGATAAGCGAAGAGCTGGCGCTGAGGCTTTCAGCCGGATTCGGCGCGGGCGTGGGGCGCATGCGCGGCATGTGCGGGGCATTCAGCGGGATGACACTGGTGGCCGGGTACTGCAAAGGCAACCTAAGCGGAGAACCGGCGGATAAAGAAATCGTGTTCAGAGAGGTACGAGAACTCGCGGAGAGATTCCGCAAAGAATTCGGCACGCTGAGCTGCCGGGAATTATTACATTTGGATGAGCATGAGCAAGAGGGAGCTCGCCCCAATGAACGCACGGAAGCATACTACGCAGCCCGCCCCTGCGAACGGTGCGTGGCATTTTGTGCACACCAAGCAGAGTTGCTCCTGAGTAAGAAAGCCTGAGTTACTTCATTTTGCGGGCTAACAAGCCGGCTCCCACAACAGCAAGGCCTCCGGTCAGGAACACTGCCTGCGGACCACCGGAATAAGACCAAATAAGCCCGCCTACAATACCATACGTAATGGATGCCACGTGGTTAATGGCAATGCCTGTGTAGATGCAAGGCGTAATATCAGAACGGCGCTCCCCGCAAATACGGGCAATGTACGTAGTACGCGCCATACCGAGGTCAAAAAGTATCTTGTCCAGCACAAAACAACAGGCAATCACCCCAACAGCCCACTGAGCGGGTAAAACGGATGGAGCAAATGCATAAGCCAAGCAAAGCACGGAAAGCGCCAAGCTGTCAAAAATGGTAACCTTCTTTTCTCCGTACAACTTTATACTTTTACCGATAAGAGGTTGCGTAAAGAGGCCGATTACTCCGGCAATCAGCATAATTTTACCGACCTGCTGGGGAGGTTGTCCCATGGTATTGACTAACAGCCAATAACCGAATGTGATGTAAAGCTGTTTTCTGATGCCGTGCAGAGTTTCAATCCCATAATACACCGCATATTCACGGCGCAGAATAAAGTTTTCCCGAAAACTCTTGCGGCGTGGGAATTCCGGGGCACGCACACAAAACAGCAAGATGGCAGAGATAACAAAAAAAGCAATTACTATCACATAATCTACTGCAAAACTATGGTTAAACTGCCACTTCACCCAAATATAACCGGCACCGAGCAAGGTAGCAGCGGTACCCAAAGCCCGCATTTGCCCCAAACGTAAACTGCGGTTTTCAGGGCGTGCCGTATGCATCACAATAGAATCCACTGTCCCCATCAGAATATGCAAGCCCAAGCTGGCAGTCACCACACATAGGCTCAACTCCACCAAAGTGGAATCCGGTCCCAAATTCATCAGGAAAAAACTGCCCAAGGCCGCCAATAACACGGACACTGCCGCCAAGCGCACCTCATTCAGGAAAAACAGGGAGCCCATCACCAGTAAACTGAGCACCCCGGGCAACTCACGCGGCAACTCCAAAAAACCACGTTCCTGAGCATTCAGACCTTGCGCATCGCTCAGGTAGTTAGTAAACAGCAAATCATACACCCCTGCCCCAAGCTGCGCTAAAAATAAAGCAGCCAACACCGCTACCATCACCTTACGAATTCGAGGTGATTTATCATTCAACATCTGCATAAGTCAACTAAGCCGGAACAGGCCTCAATCATCAATATCTTTTATAAGGGCCGGCATGTAGGGCTCCAGCTTGCCGTCATCCGACATCATCACGGGTACAGTCGCTATCCCCTCGCGGGTCAGCAACGGGAATGCATCATCCGGATTTTTTCCATTTGCCAAAGCTTCCATGGCGGATTTAGCTCCGTCTATAAAGAAATCCACCAGTTTAAGGCTCTTACCGATGCTGGCCTGCATGTCCAACAAATTCTGTCGAGCGGAAGAAAGCATATTCAACCGATTCGGCAATGACTCACTTCCTCGCACCGTCAAATCAAAAAACTCCTTAATTTGCGACAAGGTAAGGCGTGCCTGCTTCATACACAAAGCACCAATAAGGCACCCTATGCTATCCTCACCATACACGCGCCGACCGGATGACGTACGTTCCACATGACGTATGATACCCTCCTTTTCGTAAAAACGAAGAGTATGCACGGAAAGCCCGGTCTTGCGAGCCAAAGCGGATATCGAATAGCGTGGTTTATCTGACATGGAAGGAGCACGAATTAAAGCATAAAACAAGATTAGAGTCAAGACTAACTTTAGAATAAAAACAACTACATACACTTTCAGAACCTTCATTATGTCATGCAGAATACTTGCACGGCAGAAAAAAATCTGGCAAAATAGCAGGCACGATATGGACACATTTTTATCAATCCTGCATACCATTGGTCTCATCCTGATTATCATCATGTTTTTCAACCTGATGATTTTCGTGCATGAGCTGGGGCATTTTTTGGCCGGCAAGTGGAGAGGCGCCTACATAGACCGCTTCCAGATTTGGTTCGGCAAACCGATTTGGAGCAAAACGATAGGTGGAGTAAAATGGGGAATCGGGTGGATTCCGGCGGGTGGGTTTGTATCTCTCCCGCAGTTGGGAGACATGGAAGGAATTGAAGGAGAGGCAGAAATTCCGAAAGACCTCAAACCGCTCAAACCCTTGGACAAAATCATCATAGCTGCGGCGGGCCCGCTGTTTTCGCTGTTGCTGGCGTACGTATTTGCCTGCATCGTGTGGGTAGCGGGCAAACCGGTAGCGGACATACCGGGGGCACGCGTAGGCTATGTTTTGCCTAACAGCCCGGCAGCAACAGCCGGCATTTTACCGGGCGACACCATCACGGCCATTGATGGCAAACCCGTTGTAAAATGGGCAGGCAACATGGAAGGCGTTACCGACCTTATCGCCCTGAGCGAGAACGAGAAAATCAACCTCACCATCGAGCGTCCGCAGGCAGATGGCAGCAGCACCACCCTCAACATCCAAACAACGTACACGCAAGAGGAAACCGCGTGGTGGCAGCGCTCATCCCTGCGCAAAATCGGCATTGCCCCGGTCATGGAGCTCATGGTGGGCGAGGTAACGCCCCACTCACCGGCGCAACGAGCCGGGCTCAAAAAAGGGCAAAAAATCACGCACGTCAACGGCACGCCCCTGCTTGCCACCATGACGCTGAATGACGCCACAAAAGACGGGAAAGAGGCCGAGCTGACCGTACAAAACACGGATGGCACTATTTTTACCGTGAAAGTAACCCCGGCCATCCCGGACAACTGGAAGGGGCACGCAGATGCCAAGCCCCTGCTCGGCTTTAATTGGGACTCCCCCAAAAAAGCAGTCACGCTGGATTACCCCTCACCACAGCAACAAGTAAACCAAAGTCTTGCGTGGATGGGCGTTTCCCTCAGTGCCATACTTGCACCCAACAGCAGCGTGGGGGTGGAGCACCTTTCCGGTCCCATCGGCATCGGCTCCAGCATGTACAGCATTTTGGAGTTGCCGGCAGACCGGGCTTGGCGCATTCTGTTGTGGTTTGCCGTTATCATCAACGTCAACTTAGCCGTACTGAACTTCCTGCCCCTGCCGGTAGTGGACGGCGGGCACGTGGTACTCGGCTTTGCGGAAATGATAAAAGGTAAACCGGTGGAGGGCAAATTCCTCAACTGGTTGATGACGGGCTTCATCTTCCTGATTCTCTTCATGTTCATCTTTGTCACCTTCAAGGACATCGGCGACCACGTAGGTAATGATGAGGAATCCTCCCTGCCACCACCGGTATTCAGCCCCCCGGCGCAACCGTAAAAACAAGCATTTTTCCCTCGGCAGCGTGGTTATCAAACCACGCTGCACTTTTTCGGGCGTTAGAGGCGCAAAAAATAATGCTATTTTCCATTTTATACTTGGATAAACACTCTGCTCATGTTAAGATACATCTATGGTAAGAATACTTGCAGCAACTGACTTTACTGAGGATAACAAACCGGTTCTGGATTTCACGGCAAACATGGTTCGGCAAACCGGGGGGAAGATGTACCTGCTCCACGCAGTGGATCCCTGCATGATGGATGCCGCAGGCAGTATGGCTGCGGATGATATGTTGGGAGGCTTCTGCACCTCACCCATGGTGGAAGACATACCGGAAAACACCGTATTAGCCATGGCAGATAAGCGCGCCAAGGCACTGGCGGAAACCATCAGCCAAAAGTGGGGCATCCCCATTTACGGAAAAGCAGAAGAGGCGGACGACATCGTAGAATGTGTACATGATTTTTGCCGTCGTCACAACATCGACATTCTCGTTATCGGCAATCGTCACCATTCCCTTCTCACTTCCATTCTGCTGGGTAACACGGCTGAAAAACTCGTCAGAGCAGCCAAAATTCCCGTTACCGTTGTTCCCTGCGGACCGAAAGCCAAATGATTACCCTCATATTCCTCGGAGATGTAGTGGGCGAGCCCGGCAGGCTTGCTCTATACAAGGCATTGCCGGAATTACAGGCGGAGTTCACCCCGGACGCCGTCATTGTCAACGGTGAAAATGCAGCCGGAGGCCGTGGCATCACCCCGCGCATCGCGGAAGAGTTTTTTGCCAACGGCATCAGTGCAATTACCTTGGGGGACCACGTGTGGGACCAACAGGAACTGGCGGATAAAATTGACACCATGCCCCGTGTTTTGCGCCCGCTCAATCTGCAAAGCAATAACCCGGGGAGTGGCAGCGTGTTGCTGGATACCCCTAAGGGAAAAATCGGCGTCATCAGCCTTATCGGGCGCACGTTCATGCACCAATCCGCACAAAATCCCTTTTTAGTGGGCATGGATGAGGCAAAACGCATGGTGGCAGAAGGCGCAGTGGCTATTCTTGTGGACATGCACGGCGAGGCAACCAGCGAGAAAATATCCATGGCATTGCATCTGGATGGCAGCGTCACCGGCGTAGTCGGCACGCACACCCACGTTCAAACGGCGGATGCCCGCATCCTGCCCATGGGAACCGCAGCCATTACGGATGTCGGCATGTGCGGCAGTAGGGACGGCGTTATCGGTCGCAATGCCGCGGACGTGCTGCAAGCGCAGATTACGGCCATGCCCTGCAAGCTCAATATAGGCGGCTGGCCTGCCGGGGTAAGCGGAGTTGTCATTACGGCAGATGAGTCCACCGGGCACGCCCTGAGCATACTTCCCTTTAACAGATACTATGATAGATGAGGAGAGATTCGGCGGCATCGCCCGCCTTTACGGAGTTAAGGAGGCGGCACGTTTAGAGGCCGCTCGCATTGCCGTAGTCGGCATCGGCGGAGTAGGCTCATGGGCTGCGGAGGCATTGGCTCGCAGCGGAGTAGGAACCATCATTCTGCAAGATTTGGATGACCTCTGCATCACCAACACCAACCGCCAAATCCACGCATTGCAAGGCACCTACGGCAAAGCCAAAGTAGAGGTCATGACGGAGCGGCTCAAGCTCATCAATCCGGCAGTTGAGGTAGTATCTCTGCTTTCATTTTACACGGTATCCCACCCGGAACGGCTTTTTGATGCAAGCCCGGATGTCGTTATCGACGCCATCGATTCCATGCGCCCGAAAACACACCTGATAGCTGAGTGCTACAAGCGAGGAATCCGCATCATTACCTGTGGCGGAGCCGGCGGACGGGTGGATGCAGCAAAAATCACCATGGCAGACCTTGCCCGTACCAGTGGGGACAACATGCTCTCCCAATTGCGCAAAAATCTTCGTAAAGAACACGGGTTCCCGCTCTACGATAAATGCCCGGAAATAGGTATCCCTTGTGTTTTCTCCCCGGAAAAGCCGCGTTTTCCCAAGTGCGATGGCTCCGTCAGCTGTGAGCGTGAGCCACACCAAAAAGGGGGCATCGGTTGTGCCTCCGGCTTCGGCTCTGCCACACACATTACCGGTACGTTCGGGTTTATGATGGCCGGAAAAGCAATAGCCTCAGTTACGGAACACTGAGGCCATTGACATTGTCAAAATTCACGCAGAGCGGTCAACGAGCTCACACCCCGACCGGCATAGGACGCAGGGGCGGGGCCTTGCGCTCCGGGCGTTTGGGCTCACGCGTGTTGCCATCCACATCATGCGCACCAGAGGTATCATAGCCTTCCTCCGGGATGTAACGGAAAAGCGTTTGTTCCAGTCCCGTTCCTTCCAATATTTTTCCCCCGGCCACAGCGGACACACGGGCAATCTCCCGTTGCAATGCAGCCTCAATTTGCATGGCTCCGCTGTCACGCATGTACATTTCCGCAGCATTACGGAGCATCTTATCTTCCCCCCCCAGCTGCTGTTGCATGGCGACAATGGCTCCGGCAAGTTGTTTAATCTGCCCCTCGGCGGATGTCGCGCTCTGCGCATCCGTCACGCCCTGCAGGGCGTTAAGCAACTGCGTTTTCTGCACTTTGAGTGCCTCAACCGCCGCGCTCTGCTCAGCGGTAGGAGCCGGTGCGGGACGGCGGGGCTCACCCATCGAGATATCGGCCACGGCACTGCCCGCAAGCGCCAGAAGCATCATTGCAAAATACTTATTCATATACGGCTACTGAATTGTTAAGTCTTAATATTTTCTCCAAACTTTGCAGAATTTCCTGCACAATAATATCCACGCCAACCAAGCGTCCCTGCCCCTCAACCCCGCATGCAAGAATTCCGCTATCCGCAGGGCCGATGATACGGTGATTTTCACGAGCGGCCAGAACAGCAGCATTCTGCTGCGTGGCAGGGTGCATCCACATATTACCGTTCATGGCAGGGAAAATGAGCACAGGCGCCCTATTCGCCAAGTAAAGACTCGTAAGCGCGTTAGGAGCAAGCCCTTGCGCCATGCATGCCATCGTATTAGCTGATGCCGGCACAATGGCCAACAAATCAGCTCGCTGCGCCAAGTCTATGTGCACGGGCACCCAGCTACCGGTTTCATCTTCAAATGTGGTGATAACCGGATTGCGGGAGAGCGTCATAAGGGTAAGCGGAGTCACGAATTGCAGTGCCGTCGGCGTGCACACGCAGTGCACCTCATGCCCGGCTTTCACCAGCCGAGATGCCACGTCTGCTGCCTTGTAAGCAGCTATCGAGCCACAAACTCCCAATATGACCGTTGCCATGCTGCTCTCCCGCTATTTCGGTTACTCAGGCTTCTATCTCAACTATCATGTTGATTTCCACAGCCACACCCAGCGGCAAGCTGACAACGCCCACGGCAGAGCGCGAGTGCGCAGCCTCAGGGCCGAACAACGCTACCAGCAAGTCAGATGCTCCGTTGAGCACTTTTGCCTGGTCCGTGAAGTCAGGTGTGCAATTCACAAAACCGTTAATCGCTACCACCTTCTTCATCTTCTCAAAACCGCCCAACTCTGCTTCAATAACGGCCAAGCGGTTCAATATGGCAGCCTGCGCGGCTTTTTGCCCGTCCTCAATGCTCACATCCTTCCCCAATTTGCCGAAGTAGGACACATCTCCGTTAATGGAGATACCCCCGGACAAGTGCAGGTAATTGCCGGTGCGAATACAGTTGACGTACGATCCCACGGGTGCCGGTGCCGGATTCAGCTTCAGCCCCATCTCTGCAAGTACTTCTCTGTTCAGTTGCATAATTGTTGACTAATTGGTTTGTTACGTCATCATCCTACACGTTTTCGCTCCTCTTGGCAAGGCATTTTGCAGTATTCGCAGCGCTATCATTCAAAAAACTGCTCGTCTCAGCCACCGTTCAGCCTGCACATGCCCGGTGGAGGACGTTGCACGATTTTTGATTTTGCTATTCGGAAATAGTCTGTAATGAACCTTTTTTTACTTGCCAAATCGCATAAAAAATAATAGGATAAAGGAACCATGAAACGCAGATTTTTCACAGGATTACTGATGGCACTGAGTTTCGGGTGCTTGGCGGTTACAGCAGCTGAGCAAAAACCGAATATCATACTGGTGCTGGTAGATGACATGGGCTGGGGAGATTTGGGACTGAACCAACCGAGCGAACACGCTGACACCCCGAGGATTGAAACCCCGGTACTGGACAGATTAGCCAATGAGGGCGCCCAACTGCGCCGCCACTACACCTGCGCTCCCGTATGCGCACCGGCTCGTGCATCCCTCTTCACAGGCTTACACCAAGGGCATGCCGAGGTTATCCGTAACAACAGTTTCGACGCCGCGCTGGAAAACAGCCACACCATAGCCACCGTCCTCAAACAGGCCGGTTACAGCACGGCGCTCATCGGCAAATGGGGCATCGGCGGTGGCCGTGAAAGTGGCGGTACGCCCGACACTTGCCCCGCTTGGCCCACCAAACGCGGTTTCGATTTCTTCTTCGGCTACAATAACCACTTGGCCGGGCACCGCCACTATCCCAAGGAGGAAAGCAATGCCGACCCGGAGACTCACCGCAACGCCATTTGGGACGGAAATGAGATGATAACGGATAAACTGGATGGCTGCTACTGCACGGATTTGTTCACCGCTCGCGCCAAAAAGTGGATTGTGGATGCAAAAACGGCGGATAAGGACAAACCCATCTTCCTTGCCCTCACCTACGTGGCACCTCACGCACGCTTGGGAATTCCGGCAGGCCCCTACCCGGCGGGTGGCGGTTTGAAAGGTGGTGTACAGTGGCTGGGCACTCCCGGCGCCATGATTAACACGGCTCACCCTGCAGAGTGGGACTCCTACATCCATCCGCAGTACCGCTCCGCTTGGGAGAAATATGCCAAGGAGCGTTACGGCAACGCTGCCGAGCACAAGCTCATGACCGCCCGCCGCCACGCTGCCATGATTACCCGCGTGGATGAAGCCGTGGGCGACCTCGTCCAACTCTGCGAGGACCTCGGCATTGCGGACAACACCATCATCATCTTCACCAGCGACAACGGCTCTCATGATGAGCCCGGCGCCGTCGGTGGCTTTGCCGGGCACCCAGCCCCGACTCAAGACCCCTCTTTCTTCCGCAGCTACGGCAATCACGACGGCATTAAGCGCGATGTCTTTGACGGCGGTCTCCGCGTTCCCTGTGTTGTCTATGCCCCCGGCCTCATCAAGAAAGGCTTAGTCAGTACCACGCCCACGCAATTCCAAGACTGGATGGCCACCGTAGCAGACCTTGCGGGAGTTCCCGTACCTGCTCGTTGTGACGGCCGTTCCCTCCTGCCGCTCCTCCGGGGCGATGACAAACTCAGCGAGGATCCCTCCCGCATTCTGTACGCGGAATACGCCTTCGGTGGAGGTATGGCTCAGTATCGTGACTACGCGGACAACAAAAAGGGACGCGTTCGCGGTGAGCAGCAGGTGCTGATTTTCTTTGACAATCGCGCCGGTCGCTGGCTCAAAGCCCTGCGCACAGGCGTCAAATCCGGCACCGAGCATTGGGAGATTTACGACACGGAGGCAGACCCGCATGAAAGCACCCCCCTGCCCGAGTCCGATTCCGAAGAAATGCAGGTCTACCTCAACAACTTGGCACTGTGGAATCGCCGCGCCTATGATTACCACCGCAATCCTGAGGCTCCGCGCCGCAATAACCCCTGTGGTGGATTCCGCAGTTACGATAAGAACCTCGTCCCATCCGTCAGCCTCGAGCAACAAGCCGAGCGTGGAGGCCTGGCGAAACAACAAATCAAAGCCTCCGCTCCGTGGGTTCCCGCTGCATCTCAGCTCCCGCAAGAACAGCCCTCCTCCGTAGAGAACCCCAACGGCGCCACGCTGCCCGCCGGAACCATCACCACCTACACCGGCTACATCAACGTTCCGGATGATGGCAACCACTGGCACTTCTACCTCACCCTCAGCAATGTTCCCGGCTCCAAGGCTTTCGTGAAACTGCACAATTTCAACCTCATTGATGCAGACTTCAACTACGCCCCGGGTACTACGGCTACGGAATCAGCCGCGGCCAACACCGTGGAGGCAGATTCCGCAAAAACCGGCAAAAAGGGAATCCCTCTTCGCGCGGGCTTACACCCCATTACCATCACCGTGGTTCAAGGGGATAGCGCGGACGGCACCCTCAAACTGGAATGGAATCGTGGCCCCCATGACGGCACGCAAACGGAACGCCTTCCCATCCCCGCCGAGGCATTCCTCCCGGCCTCTCGCTGATTTTCTCACCCACCCCTCGCGCAGCGCTCTCCGGCATGAGAGCGCTGCGCTTTTTGTACGTCAGGCATGACACGTAACTGGGGTGGAAGTCCCCAATGAGCCGCTGACAGGGCGGAATCAAACAGCCAAAGGCAACTGCGTCACAGTAATGTGGGGTGGGGAGGAAGCCGGAGGCGAAACACAGACAGGATGAAC
>JAFQDN010000082.1 GCA_017415995.1 Akkermansia sp.
AGAATTCCGCTCCCGTCTTCGCTGCTGCGCAGCTACGCCGAGGCAGGCGCTTACGCTCGCAAAAATTCCCCCATCATCCCCCCTTCAGCTTCCGATTTATCGAGCCGTTTGAAATCAACTGAAAACTTAAACAGCGCTTTTATTTTTTGCGTTTTTTGCGCTTGGCATCGCGTTCTTTTTTTGCTTTAAACTCCGTTTTTTTCCAAATAACGGTTCTGTATTCTTTATCATCGTAGCGGAATTTCATGACGCGGCGGTCAATTTCAATAACATCCTCTTCCATGATAAAAATAACCTCTTCCTCTTCATCGAAATAGCCTCGGCTTTTCGGGGTGAACTCCACATTGTTTTTGGCAGAGTTTTGGCTGTTTACCAAGTCTTGAGTGCCAACGATGTAATCATGCTCTTCAATCTCACCGGCTTTCAGTTTTTGCTTGTATATTTTTTCAAGCTTTTTCATGTGCATATTGAAGGATTTGCGCCCACCTATGCTCATGGGGCGTTTTACGTCCGAGATGATTTCCTCGAATGATGGCGATAAGTTTTCCTCCTCAGCAGCGGTGTAGACCGGAGAGAGTGTGAGGAGGGCGGCGGTGATGGCCGGAATGTGTTTGATGCGAATCATGGTATAGGGGGATTAGTGGTTAGTCGGTTCTGTGAGTCATTCGTTGGAATGTAGTTGTATTCTATAACGTTTATTTTAGGGAGTCAAACAAATTTTTTGCTGAAATTACAGCGAATCCGGGAGAAAGGGGCGGGAATCTTACATGCTTACAGCGTATGAGAACGCATAAAAACACAGCCGTAACAAGCTGTAGCGGTGATTTTGCTTTACACGCGCGCGAAAGGATGCTATGCTGTGCGCGTACAAATTTCCTTAGAAACAACATCTGACACGTTGATATGATGACCGCAGCGCAGATTCGCAGTAGCTTCCTGGAGTTTTTCCGAGAGAAGCAGCACACCGTAGTACCGTCCGCCTCGCTGATGCCGCAGAGCCCCGGCCTGTTGTTCACCAATGCCGGAATGAACCAGTTTGTACCTTACTTTTTGGGGGTATGGACCCCGCCGTGGAAGCCGGCCAGAGCAACGGACACCCAAAAGTGCATCCGCGCCGGTGGTAAGCACAATGATTTGGAGGATGTGGGGCAGGACAGCTACCACCACACCATGTTCGAGATGCTTGGCAATTGGTCCTTCGGTGACTATTTCAAGAAAGAAGCCATCGCTTGGGCGTGGGAGCTGGTGGTGGAGCGCTGGGGATTCCCGGCGGAGCGTTTGTACGCCACAGTGTATTGCCCGGATAAGAGCAAAGGTGATCCCGGCGAGTTTGACCAAGAGGCTTGGGATACTTGGGCGCCGCTTTTTGCTGCTAAGGGATTGGACCCGCAGGTGCACATTGTCAACGGCGGTGTCAAAGACAACTTCTGGATGATGGGCGAGACCGGTCCCTGCGGTCCCTGCTCGGAGTTGCATGTGGACCTCACTCCTGAGGGCAAGACGGAGGGTAGCCTCGTCAACAAAGACAGCGATAAGTGCATTGAGATTTGGAACTTGGTGTTTATTCAGTATAATGCTGAGAGTGACGGCACCTTCCGTAACCTGCCCGCTTGCCATGTGGATACCGGCATGGGGTTTGAGCGTGCTTGCGCTATGATTCAGTGCACCAACGGCTTTACGGACTTTTCTCGCCGCATTTCCAACTACAGCACGGATGTCTTCCGCCCCATCTTCCGCAAGATTGAGGAAATCTCCGGGCGTACATATGTGGACATCTATCCGCAGGATGCCACGGAGGAAAACAAGGAGACCCTCAAGGAGAGCATAGCCTTCCGCGTGATTGCGGACCACATCCGCACGCTCAGCTTCTCCATAGCAGACGGCATATTGCCCGGCAACAATGGCCGTAACTATGTGCTGCGCCGCATATTGCGCCGTGCCGTGCGCTATGGGCGCACGCTCGGGCTGGAAAAGCCCTTCCTGTCGCAACTGGTGGATACGTTGGCAGCGGAGATGGGGCGCGTGTTCCCGGAGATAGTGGGGCGTTCCGCAACCATCAAAGAGGTATTGCTGCGTGAGGAAACCTCATTCAATGAAACGCTGGATCGTGGCTTGGAGCTTTTTGATAAGGAAGTTGCAGCAACGGGTAAAGTATCCGGTGATTTTGCCTTTAAGTTGTATGATACGTACGGCTTCCCCATTGACCTTACCGCCCTTATGGCTCGTGAGCGAGGGCTCACGGTGGATACAGAGCGCTTTGAGGCACTCATGGAGGAGCAGCGCCAGCGCGCCAAGGCTGCGCAGAAGAAGCAGGTGGTACGCGCCCTTGACCTCAAGACGGAACAGGTGACAGAATTTACCGGCTATACGGAAGATTCCACCACCGCCGTTGTAACAGAGGTGCATGCGGCAGAGGGTATGCTCTTTGTCATTACGGACAAAACACCCTTCTACGCTGAGATGGGTGGTCAGTTGAGTGATGGCGGCACGCTGTCTTTGGGAGGTGACAGTGCTCCTGTGCTGGGCGTGCAGCAAATCGGGCAAGCCCGTGCGCACCTAATTGCCGAGGCTGATGGCATAACGCCCGCCGTGGGGGATAGCGTTGAGCTGCGGTTGGATACGGAGCGCCGCCGTGCGCTGGAATCGCACCACAGTGCCACGCACTTGCTGCACAAAGCATTGCGCGCGTTGGTGAGTGAAGATATTGCCCAGCAGGGTTCTTTGGTGGATGCGGACCGTTTGCGCTTTGATGTAAACAGTGCACCCATCTCCAAACAAGACCTCCGCAAAGTGGAGGAGTTGGTGAACCAGTGGATTGAGGAAGATATGCCTGTGCTGTGCAAGGAGTATCCCATGACGGAAATCAAGAAGCACCCGGAAATCTGCCAGTTCTTTGGTGATAAGTACGGTGACGTGGTGCGTTTGGTGCAGGTGGGCGGCGAGCAGGATGCCTTTAACGGTGTGTCCATGGAGCTGTGCGGTGGTACGCATGCTGCCACCACCGGGCAAGTGGGTTTCTTTAAGATTAAGAGTGAGGGCGCCATTGCCAGCGGAGTACGCCGTATTGAGGCCTCTGTGGGAGCTGCCGGTTATGCGGTGGTGAAAGAAATTATCGCTGCGCGTCTGCCGGAAGCCAAGGAAATGCTGGAAAAACTCTCCTTGGCCAACAGTAAGTTGGAGCAGCTCGGTCAACCCACCGTTCCTGTTCCCACTAATGATGCACAGCCGGCCAAAAAGGCTGTGCAGGCACGTGATATTCGCGTCATCAACGCCTTGTTGGATGAGTACAACGCCTATTGTGATAAGCTGAAAGAGGCTGCACTTGAGGCCGATAAACGTGTAAAGAAGGCAATGAGTGCTGCTGCGGCTACCATGGCGGATGCTCTTCTGGCAGAGAAGCTGACAGGGGGGAATGTGGTGCTGGAGGCTGAGGGCGGTAATGACCTGTTGACGGAGCTCTTCAACGGCTTACGAAAGCGGCACTATGCAGCGGCTGCATTCCTTGTCGTGAATGACGGCACGAACCTCGGGCTCGGAGCATATTGCGGCGAGGCTGCGCGCGCAGCCGGGCTCAAGGCCGGGGAGCTTATCCGCAACCTTGCACCTATTGTAGGGGGTAAAGGTGGTGGTAAGGATGATATGGCTCGTGGCTCCGGTAAGGATGTAGCAGCTGCTCCGGAGCTTATCACCCAAGCTCAAGCTGCTTTGGCTTAATCATGTAACACACCGATATATCAATATGTCTGAGAAACCTGAAAAAAACTCAAATCAGCATCCTCCGGTGTATCCGGATGAGCCTCGCATTCCCATTTTGCCGAACATGCTGACGGCCGGTAATTTGTTGTGCGGGTTCTTTGCAATCCTGACGATATTCAAAGGTATGGCGTTCCCGGATGGTTCCGTAGAGGCCTTTGATTGCTACCAACAGGCTACTTACCTTATTTTTGCAGCCTGCGTATTTGATTTGTTGGATGGGCGCGTGGCTCGTATGTGCAAGGCGGATGGTCCATTCGGGCGCGAGTTTGATTCCATTGCGGACGTGGTGTCCTTCGGCATTGCTCCTGCCATGTTGTTGGCACGCGCGGTACTGTTTGACCTACCGGACGCCTTCGGCATGGGTATTGCCGTGTTGTATCTGCTGTGCGCCTCGCTGCGTTTAGCACGTTTCAACTGCATGGCAGCTGCACCCAAGAAACCCAACCAGAGCATGGATTTTGTAGGTTTGCCGGTGCCGATGGCTGCCGGCGCCGTGGTGAGTACCATGTATTTGGTCATTGATGTCACCACGCACCATAACCTTGAGATAGCAGAGCCTTGGCAATATGTGATGGGTGGAACCATGGCGGTAGTGTCGCTGCTGATGATGAGCCGTGTGATTTATCCCAGCTTTAAGCATGTGAACTTTGAGAAACGCGGCACCGTGACGGCTATTTTGTTGGTAGCAGCAGCCGTTTGCGCGTTTGTATGCCTGCCGTGGATTGCACCAGCCATCATTTTCCTGTGCTATCTTCTTTATGGGCTTATCATACGCCCCTTCCTTACCCGCCGCATGCGCCGCATCATTGAGGTGAAGGATGAGGATGAGACCGAGGGTTGAGCCGACTCTTTACACTATTATATCTGAAACAAAGCAGCATTCCCCAAGACGGGAATGCTGCTTTGTTTCAGATAATTTAAGAATGGTGTTGTTGTGGCGGGATTCAGAGTTGGACTCTGTTGCGCAGGGTGTATCCCGGCGGGGCAATGCTGAGCTCAGCGGAGTCGAGCAATGACCACTGAATGCGTCCTTCTGCGTTTGTGTAGCGGGGGAGGAAGGCTGCGTACAGGCGCTTGTAGCGGGGGCTCAGGAATACTTTTTCATAAAAAGGAAGAGGCATGGCGGTGCCGCCGAAGTAGTGGCGTTGTATAAAGGAACGGGCAGCATGGATGGCGTGCCCCTCGCATATAACCAAGGGCTCTCCTTCTTGGATTTTTGCCAACTTGGGATACCGAAAATAAAAGCAACAGTGCACCAGCTCATGCACCAAGGTGTCATTGAGTACCATTTCGCGCAGCAGGCGACTGTCCTCATCCGTAGCCTCGGGCAAAGGGGCGGTAAAGATGGACATGCGGAATTTAATGATGCTGTTGTTGGCTGCCCATTGTGCACCGCCTAAGTGCCGCCCGTCACCCTCCTCTACGGAGATGGGGATGAGCGCAATGTCCGGAACGGAGAGCGCTTCCACATGGTAAGCAGCCGGGTTGCGCAGAATGTCCTCTCGAATCAGCTCCAGTCTGTTACGTATGCCGGCGGCATCTTCTCCGCACTGTGCAAGTTGGCGGGCGAGGGGGGAGCGGTTCAAGGCATCTTCAACGCTTATTCGCCCGGTGGGTGGCGTGGGGGCTGTCTGCGGCGCTGCCGGACTCAGGCTGCCGACTAACAAAAATAGAGCGATGCCTCGAATCAGCATGTCAGCGCATTTTTGGCCAGCCCTGCCAAGGCGGTTTCTTTGTACCCGGCGTGCAGGTTGCGCCCGGTTTCATCCATGGTGGCGATTACGCTGTCCAGGCTCACGTAGTGTGAGCCATCCCCACGCAAAGCCAAGCGAGTAGCATTCACTGCTTTGACCGCGCCGATGGCGTTACGCTCAATGCAGGGTACCTGCACCAGCCCGCAGATGGGATCACAGGTGAGCCCTAAGTTGTGCTCCATGGCAATCTCCGCTGCGTTTTCAATTTGTGCATTGGTGCCCCCCATGGCAGCAGCCAAACCACCGGCTGCCATAGAGCAGGCCACGCCTACTTCACCTTGGCAACCTACCTCTGCTCCGGATATGGAGGCATTGGCGCGGTACAGCGAGCATATGGCTGATGCCGTGAGCAGGAAAACCTCGCGCCCTTGCTCCAAGGTGTAGGGAGAGGATTTTGTGCCGTAGCGCTCAAAATAGCGCAGCACTGCCGGCATAATACCGGCGCTGCCCATGGTGGGGGCCGTCACCACGCGTCCGCCGGCGGCGTTCTCCTCCGCTACGGCAAATGCCCACAGGTTAATCCAGTCGATGATGGTGAGGGCATCTGTCTCATTGCGGTGGAAAAGTTGTTCCAGCCTCTTGTAAATCAGCGGGGCACGGCGTGCAAGTTTGAGGGTGCCCGGTAGTGTGCCGGGGGTGGAAATGCCACGTTCTATGGCGTCACTCATCATTTTGCAGATAATTTGCATGCGGCGGCGTACCAGCTCGCGGAAGCGCAGGCTGCTTTCATTTGCCATGACAATCTGAGCCACGCTTTTACCCTCCGTGCGGCATAGCTCCATCAGCGCTGCGCAGGAATTGAAGTTGTATGGTACAGTGCGTGGTGAGGGGGGCGCGATACCTATTTCAGCCCGGCGCCGTACGGCTCCTCCTCCAATGGAAAAAAAGTATTCTTCATGCAGGAGGTTGCGTTCGTTATCCCAAGCTCGGCAGCGCATGCCGTTTGCATGCTCCGGCAGGGTGATTTCCTTTTGCAGAACAATATCGCGCTCCATACAGAAACCTATGTTATGCGCTCCGCCCAGTTGTAAGCGTCCCTCACGTTGAACCTTGCCGATGTGGTCGGTATTCAAATCCAGTGTTTCAGCATCCAGCCCGAGTAAGCCGTATACGGCTGCGCCGGGCGTTCCGTGCCCTTCGCCGGTAAGTGCTAAGGAACCGTACATGTCTACTTGCACGTTGTTTACTTTTTCCAGCACTCCTCGCGCGCGCAAATCTTCCACAAAACTTGCTGTGGCTCGCATTGGCCCCATGGTGTGTGAGCTTGAGGGGCCTATACCGATGGAAAATATGTCAAATAAACTTGTGTACATGTTTGCTCGGTTTAGTATGCCACATTCCTCACTTTTTGCAAGCCTTTTCCCGCTGTACGGGATGAATGCTCGCTCTGCGCTGACAGCGGAAGTGCAGAATACTTAATCGTTACTTTTGAGGCACTATGTACCAAAATGGGAGACACCGTTGCGGTGTCTCCCCAAGATGATGGAAATGTGAGTTTGCAATTAGGCTGCTGCGGGTGCAGGTGCGGGTGCAGGTGCGGGTGCAGGTGCGGGTGCAGGTGCAGGTGCTTGGGGAGCCTGGGGGGCCTGGGGGGCTTTCGGGGCACGGGGTTGCACACCGGGAGCGTGCTTCTTACCGCAGCGGCATCCACCCATGTGCGGACCCATCGGGCGCTGACCACGGTGCATACCACACTTGGGACCCTGCGGGCCGAAGTGACGGCCACCCATGCGCGGCCCCATCGGGCGCTGACCACGGTGCATACCACACTTGGGACCCTGCGGGCCGAAGTGACGGCCACCCATGCGCGGACCCATCGGGCGCTGACCACGGTTCATACCGCACTTAGGACCCTGCGGGCCGAAGTGGCGGCCACCCATCTGCGGACCCATCGGGCGCTGACCACGGTTCATACCGCACTTGGGACCCTGCGGGCCGAAGTGGCGACCACCCATGCGCGGCCCCATCGGGCGCTGACCACGGTTCATACCGCACTTAGGACCTTGCGGGCCGAAGTGGCGGCCACCCTTGCGCGGACCCCTCGGGCGCTGACCACGGTGCATACCGCACTTAGGACCTTGCGGGCCGAAGTGGCGGCCACCCATGCGCG
>JAFQDN010000083.1 GCA_017415995.1 Akkermansia sp.
CAAATCGGCATGTAGGCCACGATAAACATTCCTCGTGTATATTAACTCCTCCCATTATGCCACCCCTCACGGGGTTCTCTTTTTGTTTTTCTGCCTTCCCGGAGTTCCGCTGCTACGCAGCTCCACTCCGGGCTACCCTATACCGCCCCTACCGGGGCTCATATTTAGCTTGCTACCCTTGCTGCAGGGCTTTGCAGCATTACTGCGAGCAACGCGCGCCCAATTCTGAACCCCGGAGGGGCCCGGAATCATAGCCGGGGGTAAGCCCGACCTTGGGAGGGCGCAACCCCCGGTACGCACGGAAATTTAATTAAAGCCCCGTAGTGGGCGGCAGAAAGCATCTCGATGTATTGTAGCCGTGGCCTCTGTCGCCCACTATTGGGGCTTGGGTGTCTTTTTCTGTTCTACCGGGGGCCACGCCCGGCTATTATCTATCGCCCCACGGGGACTTTAATACGGCGCGCGGAGACAGGCCGAAAGTTCGGGAATAGGGGCAAATGTACGGGAAAGCGCCATCAAAACACCCCTCGGGTATCCGCCCGAGGGGTGTCTCAACTTACTACCTTATGAAACTCAGCAGCTAGTTGTTTGAAGCGGGCTGATGCTCTCTCCTTCATCAGGCATCCGCAAAGCTGCTGTCATAGGGTAAGACACCGGAGGAGGAAAAACGTTCAAATAAAATGCAGATTTTTTACTTTTTTTCTGCTTGCTTTAAGCCGGATAAGCTGATAAAGTGGGGAGGTATACAAGAGATTTTATGAAATACACGACATTTATACTGACAGTGGGAGCATTGCTGGCAGTTGCTCCGGTGGATGCTCAGACGTCGCGCAATAATAAAGGGGCACAGCAAGAGCAGGCGGCAGAAGCCAAGAGCGGGGTGCGGTTTGTGATATGCTCCGCGAAGAATGCCCGCATCAAGAGCCCGCTGTGGTACCAGGTGAATGAGGAAGAAGCCCGGACCATTGCAATATCAGCCCGGACGGCCTCTCCACGCGTAAAACCGATTAAGGGGAAGGTGGTATTCTATGAGGACAACCCCATTCCCCCGGAGGATGAGGAAGCAGCCAAGGAATGGAAGAAGCCCAAGGAAGTATTCTCGGTGGATACCACCGGTGCAGCCTCCAAGGCATTCTGCATCGTCTTCCCCGGAGACGATACGGCAGACAACAAGGTGAAGACCATCATGCTGAATGAGAGCGACTTTCCGAGGAAGGGCGTGCACCTCATCAACCTCTCCAAAAAGATGGTGCGCGTGAGCATTTCCGAGAAGGGTGATTTTACGGATGAGAAGTCAAAAGTGCTCAAAGGCGGAATCCTCTATTCCGTGACGGATGATAACAAGTGGAGCATGACCGGTGCCTCCCATGGTGATACCCTTGCCTTCCAAGTGACCTACAAGGGCAAAAAGAAGGTGCGCAAAACCGACAAAAAAGGCAAGACCATCAAGGATGATAAGGGCAAACCCGTCATGGAAACCGTTGAGACGGAGTTGCCGCTGCGCCGCTCACGCTTTGTGGTGTCGGAGAAGCAATCACTTATCTCCATTGTGGTGGATGACCCCGCCCGCGACGGAGTGAAGCTGCTCAGTATTCAGCTTACAGATTGATAAACAGTGCAGTAACGTAGTAGTTCATTCCACTCATCACCATGCCATCTGATAAATTATCCGAGGGAGCCATCGCGGAGAGGATAGCCCGCATCGGCGATCAATTTGCCATCAACGGAGAGTTCCTGTACGGTGAGGAATTGTGCAACGGGCACATTAACACCACATACCGCGCCTGCTACCGCACGGAAGACGGCGCTGAGGAGCGTTATATTCTCCAGCGTATCAATGAGTACGTTTTCAAGGACCCCGTCATGGTCATGAAAAACGTGGAAAAGGTGACGCGCCATATCAGCTGGAAGGTGCTGCGCCGTCGCAAAAATGCAGCGGGGCAGACACTTACGCTGTACCCCGCGCGAGGCGGGCGCAGTTACATCATGCTGCCGGAGGAAGGTGGCATGTGGCGTTGCTACAACAATATTGAGGGGACGCATACTTATGATGTGGTGGAAAACACACGCCAGGCCTACCAAGCCGGTTTTGCCTTCGGCTCATTCCAGGACCTCATCTCCGACATGAACCCGGAGGATTTGCGGGAGTCCATCCCGGATTTCCATAACACCCCGAAGCGATATGACGCCCTGATGGCCAGCGTGCAAGCGGATGTTATGGGGCGTGTGGCACAGTGCACGCAGGAGCTGGAGCTGCTGCGCGAGTGGTCCCCCATGCTCAGCCGCTTGGTGGATATGCAGAATAGCGGTGAGCTGCCGACCCGCATCACCCACAATGACACCAAAATCAACAACGTCATGCTGGATGAAGATACGGATGCCGCTGTCTGTGTGATTGACCTCGATACCGTCATGCCCGGCTTGTCCCTCTATGACTTCGGGGATATGGTGCGTACGGCTACTTGCACGGCCAGTGAGGATGAGGAGGACCTCAGCAAGGTTGTCATGCAAATGCCGTTCTTTGAGTCTTTGGCTGAGGGGTATCTGGACGCCGCTCACGGCTTCCTCACCAAAAATGAAATCGAACAGTTGGCCTTCTCCGGCTGGCTTATTACCACGGAAATCGGTATCCGCTTCCTGACGGATTACTTGGACGGTGATAAGTACTTCCGCGTGGAGAAACCGGAGCACAACCTCATCCGCGCCCGTAACCAATTTGCATTGGCCCGCAGCATATACGCAGCATTGCCGCGCATGGAGCGTTACATCCGCAAGCTCATCAAGTCATACAAGAGTAAATAATTACGCTGTGTTGCGCCGTTTAATCAGCATGCTCTGTTGTGCCGGTGCCCTGTGGGCAAGCGGTGGCGGAGCATGCTTGGCTGCGCCACCTGCCTATCAGTACAAGAATAACCTCTTGTTCGAGTCCTCAGAGGATGAGGAGTACATCAACATCCATGCTCTGCACCATCTGCTGGAGGGTAACAGCCACATGCCGGATGAGGGCTTGCTGATTTTCAGTTGCGAAGACTGTGAGGTATATGTGCTGGCGGATGAATCCGCCAATGTGCGTTGCATTTTTATGCGCTTGCTCAACCCGGTTAAAAATACAAACAAAAACGGCACGCGCCTGCAATCCGCTGTCAACGGGTTGTGTACCATGTTGGATATTCCGCGTACTCCCTACGTTATGCGTTCTCAGAAAGAGGATGCCGCTTTGCTGTGCTATGATGTTTATAGCCCCCAAGAGGCACTCAAGTTGCACTTGGTTGATGAAAAGGATGTAAACCGGCGCCGCAAAATCTTCCGGGAGCCGCGTTGTAAAGCCATTTATGGCCTGCTGTGGAATTGTGGCGAACATGAGGCAAAACTTACTGCCGGCTACGGTTACGGTATTTCATTTTTGGTGAATGCGGATGACCTGCTGTTTGAGGTGACTTTGGATATATCTCAGCCTGCGGTTGAATATGCGGAAATGCGTTACCGCTCTGCCATCAAAAAATCACTCAAGGTGGACCCCCGGGAATCTGCCGCAGACTTTTTCCCGTTTTTCAGCTTCAACCGCACCAAGAAAGCCCGCGTTACTGAGGGCAGTGCCTTGAGAATTGTCGCTAAGCGGGATGATGTTTGCATGGCGCGGGATGCCAAGTTCTACGCTTTCGGTACCGAGGATAAACTCACTGAAATTGCCGATGCCGGTGCCGATGAAAAATCGTACGGCTTTGATAAGGAAAATTTCTCGGAGTTCGTGGCCTCATTTCCCCATAGTTTTGAAAAGGAAGCCCTCACTACCATCCCCGAGGAACAACCGGAAGAGGAAACGCCCCCGGCTGACACGCCCGCCAAACCCACCACCGTTAAACCGGAGGTTAAGCCTGCTCCTGCCGTTACCCCCAAACCTGCTCCGGAGCAGCCTACTCCTGCCCCCAAACCGGACGAGCCCTTAACCCCGGAGGAAGCCCGCCGTGCCTTCATTGACCTCCTTAACCGCATGTAATTCCCATTTATCTCTCAACATAGGCCAAAGCCTCTCATTGTGCCCACGCGTTAATTCTAACAGAAAAAAATGCAACGTTTCGTTTTTTTTTGCTTGATAATAGATTAAAATGAACTATACTGACGGTAGTATCGTTTGTGCCACTCTCAATTTTTGAATAACATGAAAAAGATTTCTCTCTTCAGCGCAGCGTTCTCAGTAGTTGCCGGTGCGTTCCTTTGCGCTCCGTCTCAGGCAGCAGTTACCACTTTGTGGGTGGATGGCGTGTCCCAATCCGGTGGGTGGCATGATGCTAATAAGGCTAATCCCGGTGCGGCGGATGGTGATAATAATCTGTGCTATGCAGCATCCGCTTCCAACCTGATTGCTTGGTGGCAGAGTAAGTACACCGTACCCACAGGTACCCCCAACACCCTAGATGCCATTTGGGCTCGCTATAAGGAGGGCTCGAATACTGACACCGGCGGTGATACCGGTGGCGCTGTTCAGTGGTGGCTTACCGGCGTGTATATGCCTTTGACAACTGAGGAAGAGAAACGCTCTATCTTCGGGAATTATGGTTCCTCCTCATTAACCTCCTTTGAGGGGTATTACTATGACCGGTATAACCTAACCATGTGGGGTGATTACAATTACGATACGTGGGAATATATCGGCGGTGTTTATGATTTTTTGTGTCCGGACTATCGTCCGAGTTCGGAGGCTTCGTATCTGAGCAGCATCGGCAGCAGCATGTTAGAGCTTGTCGGCAAAGGTTGTGGCATGGGACTTTCCATTGCTGATGATGCCGGAAGCTTGGCACATGCTATCACCCTGTGGGGGATTGAGTATGATGATGCGACCAATGCCATATCCAAGCTGTGGCTGACGGATTCAGATGATGCTCAGTACCCATGGCTGAATCAGGATGGGCTTTTTGCGGTTGATGTGAAAGAAACAGACGGCAAATTGTATATCTCTACTCCGGATAGTAATTGGTACACGGAGGAGGAAAAAGTATACGTGGATGGTATATTTGCCATAGATCCCTCTGTGAGTGATGCTTGGGGCTTGGCCCCGGCGGCCGCGGTTCCGGAGCCGGCAACGGCCACCCTCAGCTTGTTAGCGTTGGCAGCATTAGCTGCACGCCGCCGCAGGAAGGAGTGAGGGCGCTCCGTGATGGGGATTTTCTTTTTTGTTACGGGACGGGGTGGCAGTTGTTGCTCCGTCCCGAGCTGTTGTGTGGCTATTTTATGCAGCCGGGCGGATTTATTCCGCAATTTATTCACGGCATGACTCGCGCGGGCGTTGACAAGAGGGGTGTGGGGTGTATAATGCTGCCATGAGCAAAGAGAACCAAGATAGTGAAACAATGAAAGAGGACGAGAAAAATTGTTCCCAAGATTGCAGCTGCGGCGCGCCGGAGGATGCCGAAAAGGAGTATGCCGAGGCCGTGGATGAGCAGGATGCTGCCCAGGCAGAGGCTGCAACGGATGATCTTACCAAATGGCGTGAGCTTGCCATGCGCACGGCTGCGGAGTATGATAACTACCGCAAGCGCTGCGTGAAGGACCGCGAGGAGTTTACCCGCTACGCCAACCGTGGCTTGTTGGAGGAACTGCTGCCGGTGATTGATAATTTTGAGATGGGCATGATGATGGCCGGGCAGGATACTACGTCCATGATTTACATCGGCATGAACATGGTGCAGAAACAGCTCGCAGATTTCCTCTCCTCCCAGGGGGTGGAAGCCATCCCGACGGAGGTGGGGCAGATGTTTGACCACAACATCCACGAGGCCATCCAGAGTGAGCCGTCGGACAAGCCCGCAGGAACCATCCTGCGTGTTCTGCGCCGTGGTTACAACCTGAAAGGGCGTTTGCTGCGCCCGGCCAATGTGATAGTTGCCGCGGAACCCGAGGCTGATAAAGCCTGATAACTCAATTTTTACCATTCTCTACACATATGTCAGCCAGTTATTACGAGGTGCTCGGCATTGATAAAAATGCGGACGACGCCACCATCAAAAAGGCGTACCGCAAGCTTGCCATGAAGTACCACCCCGACCGCAACCCCGATGATAAGGAGGCCGAGGAGAAGTTTAAGGAAGTCGGTGAAGCCTATGAGGTGCTCAGCAACCCGGATAAACGCGCTGCGTACGACCGCATGGGGCACGAGGCGTTCAAAAACGGCAACATGGGCGGTCCCGGCGGCCCCGGTGGTGCCGGTTTTGACCCCATGGACATCTTTGCCCAGTTCTTCGGTGGTATGGGCGGTGGCATGGGGGGCGGTTTCGGCGGTTTCGGCGGCTTTGGCGGTGGGCGCCGCCAGGCGGATCCTCGCCAGCCGGGGTCAGATTTGCGTTATGACCTGGACATCACGCTGGAAGAGGCTGCAACGGGCTGTACCAAGACGATTGAGATTGAACGGTTGGTGCCCTGCGGTGCATGTGGTGCCAGCGGCTCCAAGGATGGGCAGAACGGCTTTAAGACCTGCCCGACATGCCATGGCACGGGTGTTGTGACCCGCCAAAGCGGTTTCTTTGTGCAGCAAAGCACCTGTCCCACATGCCGCGGCGCAGGTAAAACGATTTCCAATCCCTGCCCGAAGTGCCGTGGTGAGGGGCGCGTAAACCGTGAGGACAAGATTACCATCAATATACCTGCCGGTGTGGATAACGGGGTAAAACTCCGTTCCTCCGGCAATGGTGATGCCGGTTTGCACGGCGGTAATACGGGTGATTTGTACGTGTTCATTGAGGTGGCGGAGCATCCTGTCTTTGCCCGCGAGGGTTCGGATTTGCATTGCAGCATGCCAATTTCCATTGCAGATGCCGTGCTGGGTGCTACGCTGGATGTGCCTACGCTGGACGGTGCTGCCAAGCTCAAGGTGCCCGCCGGTACCTCCACCGGTACCATCTTCCGTGTGCGGGGCAAGGGTATGCCTTCCCTCAAGGGCTCCGGCCGCGGGGATTTGATGGTGGAACTGCAAGTGGAAACACCCACGAACCTCTCCTCCGAGCAACGTAAGGCGCTGGAGGCCTTTGCTGCCTCCCTCAAGCCCGCCAATTGCCCGGAGTCGGAGTCCTTCCGTAAGCAGGCTGCCAAGTTCCTCAAATAAGCCCGCTGCTCTTTATTGACGCCTACGAAAGGAGGACGATGCACCGTTGTTATGTACCGCAAGCGGATTTCGGCGCCTCCGTGCTGGAGGTAAGCGGCGAGGAAGCTCACCACGCGCTGCGTGTTATGCGTCTGCGCGTCGGGGACTCCTGCGAGGTGTTTGACGGCTGTGGGCAGGCGGCGCAGACGCGTGTCGTTTCCACTGCCGGCAGCAGCTCCATGAGCCTGCAGGTGGAAAAAGTGCTGCCCCCCATGCCCCCGGTGGCCTCCATTACCTTGGCTCTGGCTATTCCCAAGGGCAATAACATGGACCTCATCGTCCAAAAAGCGGTGGAGCTCGGTGCCTCTCGCATCATCCCCCTGATAACGGAGCGCACCATTGTGCGCCTGAATGCCAAGGAGTCCGCCGCCAAGGCTGAAAAGTGGCGCCGTACGGCCCTGGAGGCCTGCAAGCAGTGCGGTGTCAATACGCTGCCGGTGGTGGAGGAGCCCATGCCCTACAAACTTTTCCTGCAACGGCAGGATATCCCCTCTCTGCGCGTGCAGTGTGCCATTGTGCCGCATGCTCGCCCGCTTCGCCTCGTGTTGGAGGAGGGGCGCGCTGCCGGCCGCTCGGAGATTATCCTCCTCATCGGCCCGGAGGGCGATTTCTCCCCGGCGGAATATGCTGCTGCCGAGGCTGCCGGATTTACCCCCACCGGCTTGGGTCCCATCATCCTTCGCGTGGAGACGGCGGTGTTCATGGCAATATCCGCCGCCCGCTACGCCCTCGATGCCTGACCTTGGGAGGCGCCCCCCCCCGGTACGCATGGGAATAAAATTAAAGCCCCGCAGGGGCGGTATAGGGTAGCCCGGTGGTGGAGTGGCGAAGCCACGCAACCCCGGGTGATGTATCAAAAATAGATGCGAACCCCGTGAGGGGTGGCATAATGCGTGGCAATGTTGTTGTAGCCGTGGCCTTTGTCGCCCACTATCGGGGCTCCGGTGTCTTTTTCTGTTTTACCGGGGGCCACGCCCGCTGACGCAGGCTTACCCCCGGCTATTGCTCTATCGCCCCACGGGGGCTCCGAATTCGCCGCGCGTTGCGAGCGGTGCGCGGAGCGTCTGCAAAGCCGAATTACCAGCCTCGGCGTAGCGCACAGCCACGAAGAAGGAAGCCCCTACGGGGCGACATAGGGTAGTCCGG
>JAFQDN010000059.1 GCA_017415995.1 Akkermansia sp.
GCCGTGCATTATGCCACCCCTCACGGGGTTCGCATCTATTTTTGATACATCACCCGGGGTTGCGTGGCTTCGCCACTCCACCACCGGGCTACCCTATACCGCCCCTCACCGGGGCTTTAATTAATTTTCCGTGCGTACCGGGGGGCGCGCCCTCCCAAGGTCGGGCTTACCCCCGGCTATGATTCCGGCGCCCCAAGGGGGCTTCCGTCTTCGTGGCTGTGCGCTACGCCGAGGCCGGTAATTCGGCTTTGCAGACGCTCCGCGCCCCCGCGCGCAACGCGCGGCGAATTCGGAGCCCCCGTGGGGCGATAGATCAATAGCCGGGGGTAAGCCCGTGTTAGCGGGCGTGACCCCCGGTAGAACAGAAAAAGACACCGGAGCCCCGATAGTGGGCGACAGAGGCCACGGATACAATACATCGCGATGCTTTCTGTCGCCCCTCACCGGGGCTTTAATTAATTCTCCGTGCGTACCGGGGGGCGCGCCCTCCCAAGGTCGGGCTTACCCCCGGCTATGATTCCGGGCCCCTCCGGGGCTCCCGTCTTCGCGGCTGCGCAGCTACGCCGAGGCCGGTAATTCGGCTTTGCAGACGCTCGTTCCCCGCGCGCAACGCGCGCCGAATTCAGAGCCCCCGTGGGGCGATAGATCAATTAGCGTGCCATATTTCCGACTATTTTGGTATATTTTTTTACATTTTCGGATTTTTTGGCTTGATTTTGCGGAAGGAATTGCTAGACTTCGGACAAGCGTTAGCGTTACTCACTCTTTCTCACAATAGAAAAACGTCAGCATGAAACGGACACTTTTTCTCACAGCACTCATGGCCTGCTGCACAGCAGGCGTATACGGCGCCACATACACCGACCTCACGAAGTCTTGGTGTGATGAAGAAAACAACGTGATATATGATGGACAGGGGTATTTTGCAGTAGCATCTGCCGCGAACACATCCGTTGGGCTGACGATAAACCTAGCCTCACTGGTGAGCTACGTGAACTCAAATGATTACGCGGGTAGCTCCTACATGCTGCTGTGGGAAAACAGCATACAGAATTACGGATTGGGAGACAATGCCGACACGGCAACAGCCACCCCGAACAGAGTGCCGACCATCTCCGGCTACACGAGCAGCGCCTGGAATGCAGGCAGCAATTACATTTCCTACGACACGCTCAGCAAATATGCCGATAAGACGACCGGATGCGTAACGCTGAATATTACCAACAGCACAAGTGACGGAGTTACCGTAACAGCTACTGATGCAGACGGTACGACAGGAACGCTTTACACGGCCGGGGCTCTCAGGTATGGCAGCATGTCGGCAGTGACAGGCTATTACGTGAACCTGAACTATGTGACGGCGGTGACGCTGAACACGAAATCCACCTTGGATACAGCCCCCTACGTGCAACCGGTGGATTACAGCCAAGCCTTTGTAAGCGCCCGCACGGGGACAACAAGCCTGAGCAGTGACAGCATTGGCCGCGTTACCTTTTTGGGAGACTCCATCACGCACGGCGTGAACGACCAGAGCTACCGCTGGCAATTCTTTAAGATACTGACGGATAACGGCATCGAAAACCAACTGGCAGGGCCGCGATCGGGCTATTTCAACACACCGGGGCACACGGAAGATGCGGGCAGCAGCTACGGCGGAGCAAAGTTTGCCAATGTTCACTTAGCACAGGCAAGCGGACGCACCCACAACATCATCAGCGGCAGCACCAATGTGACGATTGACGGCACAACATACACCTCGGGCGTGAACTATGGCGGGCATTCCACAGCATCCACAGCGGAGGACTACGACAGCAACACGTGGATTTGCATGATGGGGACGAATGACATGCTCTCCGACTCAGGCTCGACCACCACCGACTACTGCAATAAGATGGCCAAAATGCTGGGAGGCACGGTAAGCTACTCAGCGGAGGCCGGCTACACGTGGACTGCGGACAGCACGGACTGGGGCACCATGGGCACCATTGTAAGCGATGTACACGGTGAGGGTGATACCTTCTATATGCTTTCCATCACCCCGTGGACGACGCACGGCAACAGCAATGCCGAAAGCTTCCACTTCGGTGCACAGGAGTTCAACCGCAATCTGGAGGCTTGGACGGAGGCGTATTCCACCGCGACGGGCAAAAATGTGGTGTATGTGGATGTAACGCGCGGCATGGTGGACAAGACCTCGGAGGTTTCATTCTACAGCCCGGGAGAATTCTTCAACAACCCGGGCTCCGACGGCTTGCACCCGAATGACCAGGGCTCGCTCATCATGGCAGGGAATTTGGCACGCGCCATGGGCATAGGCGGGCGTACGGCGGGCTTGGCACGCCAAGGGACGTCCGGCTGGAACAGCACAAGCGTGGGTGCCAACGGCACGATTGTGACGGGCAGATCCTACCTTGTAGCGGAAAACGCCTTTACGATGAGTGAGGGCTACACGGTGGATTTGAGCGCTGAGTACGGAGACGGTGCCACGGGAGGCTGGCTGGACAGCACGAATGCGCTGAGCATCTCGCTGGGTGACGGAACGAACAGCGGCACACTGAACCTGAGCGAGGGCTACATTATGTGGGGGAGTGAGGTGTTGTTCTGTGCGGATACGTCCACCCTCAGCACGGAGGGGAACCTGCGCATTGCCTGGCACAACGGAAATGAGGGAGATAATGTGCTGAGCGGGTATTATGTGTGGCTGGGTGACATGCTCATCGGCCAAGGGTTGGATGCCACAACCGGTGAGGGTCTGAATGGCATTGTCATTACTGCAACCGGAGCCAACGGCAGCATCAGTAACCTGACGTGGACGGACACCGCCTACGCGCCGACCACGGAGTTTACGACCTCCACCGAGTACGCCTACACCACAACGCAGGATGCGGCAAGCGTGACGGGCACAGTGCAAAATACCGTGACCATTATGCCGGAGGCAGAGCGCACGAATACGGCTGCCGAAAGCGGCATCAGCTACTCCGGAATTACCGGAACGAAAGCAACTGAAGGCCAGATTTTGGTAGGTACGGCTACGGACACCGGCACCACTATTGTGCTGAGCTCCGGCGCGGGGTGGACCGGCATGACCAATACCGCTACCACGGGCGACATCAATGTACAGGTAACGGGTACAACCACATACACTGTGTTCGGTGCCATGAACAATGCCAAAGCCGGAACACTGACGCTGGAGGTGGTGGCAGGTGCCTCGGTTGGTGATGGATTATACGATGGGCAAACCGGAGCCATAGCGGGCTCCTACGGTGGCGGCAGTGCAAAGGCATTCCGGGTGTACATACACGGTGGCGAGGTGAACGGCGATATTGTGGGCGGCGCCATCCATGGCTCCGGCAGCATCGGGGAGGCCAACATCGTCATCAATGACGGGTTGGTGAAAAACATCATCGGTGGCTCCAAAACAGCCGGAACGGTGGGCAAGGCAAGTATTGTGGTTAACGGAGGCACGGTGAACGGCTCCATCAATGCCGGTGGTAATGCCGGAACGGTAGGCGACACGGATGTGACCATCAACGGCGGCGTGATTTTGGGTGATATTACCAAAGGTACCGCCACCCGCACGGAGGGTGCTAAGGCTACGGTAACGGTGGAGGGTACCAAGGCGTACATCGGCGGTGATATTACAGCGGATGAGGTAACATTCCGCAACGTCAAGGATTCCGGGTACTCGGACGGTTTTGACCGCTACAGCGGCACCGTGACGGCGGACAAGCTGACCCTGGATAATGTGAGCACGGATGTGCTGGCCACGCTCACGGTGAAGGCCATTGAGGTCATTAACAGCTCTCAGACAAGTGTTGTGCTGGGAGATACGGCCAATCTGGCAACACTGACGCTGGACTCGGACACGGTGTTCAGCGCCTACAAAGCAGCAGATGCCCGCAACAATGAGACTGCGCATGAAACGACCATCACCGTGGGAACCCTGACCGCCGGAACCGGTGCTACGCTTAACGCTAACTTGGTATTCACGGCAGGCTCAACACTGGCGCTGTCCGGCACCTTGACCATGGGCAGCGATGTGGCGCTGCAATCCGGCATGGCGCTGGAGTTGTCCGATGCGCTGTTGGAGGCGTTGTACGGCGGCACTGCCATTGATATCTTTACCGGGGTGGATGCCCTGACGCTGGATGGCGAGCAGATAACGGATGGATACTCCGGGAATGCGGACGGTGTATTCTCCGGGTTGAGCCAAGATTACACCTACACGATGGCGTTCAATAACGGGGTTGTTTCCTTGAGCGCCGGAATGGTTCCGGAACCCACCACCGCCACGCTCAGCCTGCTGGCTCTCGCGGCTCTGGCGGCAAGAAGAAGAAGAAGGTAATTCCTGCGCTAAGCCCCGCCAGAGGAGACAGAACGGCGGACGTGCAATGGTGCCGTGCTTTCCTGTCGCTCACTACGGGGCCCTGAAATTGCGACACTAAAAATCAATTTTGCTTGCATGGAGGGTGAGGATAGTGCATAATAAGCGCATGCCACGGATTTGCGCAATATTCACACACTTTGCCAGTGCTGGGCGAACGCTCACCTGTCTGAGGCACTTGGGTGCGCAAACACGGCAACCGGAGAAAGTGCTCATCATTAATAACAGCACGGCAGATGATGCTGTATTACCGGCGGCACGTAAGCTGGCCGAGGAAGTGCTGGCACCGGGGGCACTGGAGGTGCTGCAAATGGAGAGCAACTTGGGGAATGCCGGAGGATGCTCCCACGGCATACAATATGCTTTTGCCGAACTGAAGGCAGATTACGTGTGGGTGTTGGATGACGACTCCTGGCCCCGCCCGGAAAGCTTGGAGCAGTTGCTGGCGGTGGATGTACCGGAGGACACGGTGCGCATGAGCATGGTGATTGACCCGACAAAGGGAGACGAGCTCAGCTGGCCACTGACCATTGTGACCGGCAATGAAAACAAGCCTTGGAAAAACGTAACCACCCGAGCAGAACTGCCGGAAGGCAACGAGATACCGAGCAGAGGAGGCTGGCTGGGGGCGCTGTACCCACGGGAGGCTTGGCTGCGCGCCGGAGTACCCACGCCGGAGTTATTTATACGTGGCGAGGATGAGGAATACCCTTGGAAAGTGCGCGCGGCGGGGTTCAGATTCATAACGGTGGCAGCCTCGCCGCTGGAGCATCCGTCTGCCCGTATACCGATGATACACTACACGCACGGGGCACACTCATTCTTTTATGAGCCGGGCTTGCCTGAGAGTAGGCAGTACTACAAGGTGCGCAACTGGGCCTGGCTGCAAAGGCTGAAGCACCCCGGCAATTACCTGCGCCGCTTAGCAGCCTGCGGATTCTACATCATCCTGACGCTGCGTGCCATGATACACACGGATGAGGTGAGCGTGCGCAAGATATACACCCTTTTCCGCGCGTTACATAACGGATTTTACGGCAAACTCAGGCCGTATTGAGCAGAAAGCAGCAGTTAAGACCGCACAGGGATGAAGATTTTACTCAGCCTGACAGACCAGAGTTTCCGAGCCACAAAATCGGTGGGTATTTTCAATGTATCCATGGGATTGGCACGCGGACTGATGGAGTGCACCGGCGTGCGTGAGCTGCATATTTTGGGGAATGATGAGTGTGCAGAGGCGTTCCGCGCCCCCCTGCCCGCCCATGTGCACCTGCACCTCACGGATAAGGCGGTGCCGCGCCGATTCGGCCGCATCTGGTGGGACCAGTTCGGGCTGCACGCAGCCATACGCCGTATAGCACCGGATTGGGCGATACTGCCGAAGGGATTTCCGCCGTTTTTCCCCTGCGTGGGGCGCACCAAGCTGGCTTGCTACGTGCATGATGTGATTTGGGAGTACTACGCAGAGCTCAGCAAGCAAGGCAAAAACCCCTTTCCGTGGTATGAGAATATTTACTTCCGCATGCTGGGCAAACGCGCGCTGAGCAAGTCGGATTTGGTGCTGACGTCCACACAATTCAACGCGGAACGGTTTGCAGCGCACTGTAGCGAGGTGCGGACGGCAGTGGTGGGAATCGGGTTTGATACTCCGGCAACGGGTGTGAGCGCCACGAGAGGGAATGACGTGCTGTTTTACGCCTCCGGGTTTCCGCACAAGCTCACCGCCTTGGGTGTGCAACGGCTGCAGCGCTGGCTGGAGCAACGCACAGATGCCACCGCTGTACGCATCCACATGATAGGCAAACTCCCGCAGGGAGTTGAGCCGACGGGCGACAACTGGGTGCGCCACGGCCGCCTGCCGCAGGAAGAACTGCACCGACTCATGACCCAACGGTGCCGCGTTGCCGTCTATTTTTCCGCCTACGAGGGATTCGGGATGCCCCCGGTGGAGAGCCTGCGCGCCGGCCTCCCCTGCGTGGCGTCCGATATTCCGCCCATCCGTGAAAATATACCGGAGCAGTACCTTTTCCGTAACGAGGATGAGGCGGACTTCATCCGCACCATGAACCGCGCTTACGATAGCACGGAGCCCGTGCAGTGCCCCACCTACCCCACCTGGGCAGAGGTAGCACAGCGCGTAGTGCGCGCCATGCAAGAGGCAAAATAACCCGCCCCGGCGTAGTAAGCGAGCGTAGCGAGACGCGAAGCCGGGAACTGAATGTGAATCACGCGGGCATGTGCCCGCCGCATTTTGAACCTGCGTCAGCGGGTGGCCTACCTTAGCCTAGGGCGTAAGCCCTAGGTTATGAACAAATAAGCAAATCCGAACCCGCAGCCGGTCGAGGCTTGCCGAGACGGTATGCGGGTGGCATAACCCACATCGGAGCACGTGAGTGCGACGCAAAAGCCGTACTCTTTGTCTCATTCAGTTGATCAATCTCTTGCTAATTCAATTTTTGCATGTTAGAGTATACAGAGTAGTAGCTCAAACACATGGGAAACACATATACGAATGTTGCCGTGCATATCATTTTTCATACGAAAAATGGTTGTCCGAAGATAGAGGAGCCAGATTTGCCTGAACTGTTTCGATACATAGGAGGCGTTATTAAAACAATGACCGGAGTAGCATATATTGTCGGAGGTCGCCCGGACCATGTTCATGTTTTAACCTTGTTGCCATCTTCGATAAGCCTAGCCGATTTTGTGCGTACAATCAAAGCAAATTCCAGCCGTCGGATTAAAGAAATCAATCCTTATTACGAGAAATTTGCGTGGCAAAGAGGTTTTGGCGCATTCGCTGTTAGTCAATCAAATAAAGGTGCAGTTATTGAGTATATTACGAACCAAAAGGAGCATCATAGATACAAAAGCGCCCATGAGGAATTCCTGCAATTTCTTGAGAAAAATGGGTTACTCATGCCGGAGAAACCTCGGATAAACGACGCTGAAAATTAGGGTTATGCCACCCGCATACCGTCTCGGCAAGCCTCGACAGGCTGCGGGTTCTGGGTGTCTTTTTCTTTCGTTACCTAGGGCTTACGCCCTAGGCTAAGTTAGGTCACCCGCCGGCGCGGGTTCAAAATTCGGCGGGCATTCGCCCGCAATTGTTCCACGCAAACATCCGATTGGGGAGTTTCCAAAGCTTGCCGACGCATAAAAAAATCACAAAAAATGCTGAAATTTCAAATTTTGTCTTTACAAATGAAAATAAGCAGGTATAATGAGCGTCCCGACGCATAAGCTTCGCGGTCGAAACATCTTATTAACACACAAACACACAGAGAATCATGAAAGTTCTTTCCTCACTCGCCTCCATGAAGCGCCGCCACGCTGATTGTCAGATCGTGAAGCGCAAGGGCACCCTCTACGTCATCTGCAAGAGCAACCCGAAGTTCAAGGCTCGCCAAGGCACGACCGCCGGCACTCGCCTGAGCAAGAAGGGTGTGAAGTAAAGCCCTGCGCGGAGGCATCCGCAACCAGAGAAAAGGAGACCGGTGTGTTGGTGACCCCGGTCCTTTTTTTTGGTGTGAAAAGCCCCACCCCACCACCGAAAACCCACAGCAAAAAGATGAGCGACAAAGTCAGAACGCGGATATTCCGGATAGGCGATTTCCACTTTGACAACGGAGAAACACTGCCTAACATACAGCTGGCGTACGAGACGTACGGCACGCTGAACGCCGATAAAAGCAACGCGATTTTGCTCTTTCACGCTCTGACCGGCAGCCACCACGCCCACGGCTACAATGATGAATTGCCGGAAGCCGGCAGCTTTTGGCAACCGGAAAACTACGAGGGGTGGTGGGACCGCATGATAGGCCCGGGCAAACCGCTGGATACAGAGCGCTACTTTATTGTATGCGTGAACTTTTTGGGGAGTTGCTACGGCAGCAGTGGACCTACGGATACGGCGCCGGATGGCGAGCCGTGGGGCAGCCGTTTTCCGCTGGTGAATGCCAATGACCAAGCGCGCGCCCAGATTCAGCTTTTCGACAGCATGGGGATTGAGCGTTTTGCACTGGTGGGGCCCAGTGTGGGAGGCATGCTTACACTGGCATTCACGAATCTGTACCCGGAGCGCGTGCGCAGCGTCATCATCATCGGGGCAGATTGCAAGCCCCCCATCGAGCACAAGCTGAGCGGGTTCGAGCAGTTCTGTGCCATTGAAATGGATGAAAAATACCGATGCGGGCGCTACCCGCTGAGTGACCCACCCCTGCGAGGGGTGGCATTGGCACGCATCATTTGCCACAAGCTTTTTGTGTACCAACGAGGGCTGGAAAAACGCGCACGCAAGGGATGTTCCCCGGACCGCAAGGGACTGCTCACGTGGTTTACCCCTGCCCTGAGCACCCAAAGCTACATGCTCCACCAAGGCACCAAGTTTGCCAAACGATTTGACGCCAATGCCTACATCCGCATTATTAACATGTGGGTAAGCTTTGACTTGGAAGCCCTTACAGGACGCAGCACGGATGCCGTATTCCGCCGTTTTGCGGAACACGGCATCCCCTTTATGCTCTTTTCCATCAGCACGGACTGCTGCTTCACCCCGCGCGGAATCTCCGCTTTCCACCGCAGACTGGTCAAAAACGGTGTGCAGGCACAGTACAAGTGCATTCACTCCCAAAAAGGGCACGATTCTTTCCTGCTGGAGCCTGAACTCTATGAGCAGGAGCTCAAAAAATACCTCTGAGCAAATTGTGACTTTGCAGCAGAGCAACGCAAATTCCCGCACATCATGCGGGAAATAGGGAGGCACTTTGTAAGCAGAGAAGGGCAAATTTTGAAAAAAACGAGATTTCAGCTTGCAAGGGGAGGGAAATCATGCTATAAGTAAGGAGTCAACAGAACGTAAATTCTCATGAAAATTCGCACTATTAAACGCAAAAAAGGCTTTACGCTTATTGAGTTGCTGGTTGTGATTGCCATTATGGTAACACTTGCCGGCGTGGGCTATCCCGTCATCACCAGCATGATTGTAGCAGGTGACCGCCAAGCAGCCAGTGAGAACCTGAAGCAAATCGGCACAGCGTTGCAGACTTTCAAGACGGACATCAAGAGCTATCCGAGTGACGCCACGGCCAAGCATCCGCGCTTGGCTCGCACGGCTGAAAAGCACGGCGAAGTTACCGGCACAACCTCTAATCCCTACTTCCGCCAGCTCTTCTACAAGGCCAAGGGTGGCGTAACGGAGGAAAACTTCTATGCCGCGCTTCCGAACATGGTGAAGGGCGACAACAACACCGGCGTGGGTGAGACCCTGAAACCGGGCGAATGCGCATTCTCCTACGTCATGCTCAAGCCCGCAGACACAGCCGCCGCCACCACCGGCAAGGCTAAGGGAGGCAAGAACAAGAAGGCTGCTGCCCCGGTAGAGGAAAGCGCCTACCGCCCGGTAACCGGTGGTCCCATCGCATTCTGCGGTACCACCATCAATGCTGAGCCCATCCCCATGGCTGATGCCACCTTCGACCTTGCAACCTTCAAGGGCTACGCCTACGCCGTAACAACGGACGGCAGCATCGTGACCATGGAAGAAGAAGCCATGCTGGAGCCCATTGAGGGCGATGACGCCATCGGTCGATTCATCTCCGGCATGGAGCCCTTCCCCAAGAGGGACGGTGTAAGCACTATCGATAACGCCGTGCTCTTCTCACCGGAGCCCATGCAATAAAGCACTCCGCGACAACACAATTCATCAAATATCCCCGCATTGCATAACGCAGTGCGGGGATATTTGTGTTAGTCTCTGCCCCTCATCCTCAATCTTCCTACTTGCCTCAGGTCAGCGGGAGGCTGCAATTACGGAGAGTAGCCAAGCGCTGCAACACCTCCTCAATAACGTTATCCGGGCAGGACGCCCCGGCCGTAACACCGATACGGAGCGTGTAAGTAAGATCCGCCACCACGGGGGGGAGCTCTTGCGTGCGTTCCTCGCGAGCGGTGAGGTCAAAGGCGCGAACGCGGTGAAGATCCGTCAGGCACTCTGCCGAGCGCACAAAAAACGTGGGCAAGCATCGCGCAGCCATGTGGGCCAAATGAGTAGTATTGGAGCTATTGTACCCACCGATAATGAACATAGCATCCAACGGGCGCCCCAGCAGCTCGAAGAGCGCATTCTGGCGGTCTTGAGTAGCCCCGCAAATGGTATCAAACACATGGAAGCGGGCATCGGAGCCGTCGCGCTCTTGCACGGTGGAGCGGAGCATTTGCTGAATACGGGCAGTCTCGCTCTTGAGCATGGTTGTTTGATTAGCCATGCCAATTTCTGCCAAATGCACGTCCGGGTCAAACCCGGCGGAGCAGCTCTGCGCAAAATGAGCCATAAACTGAGCCTTATCTCCTCGGCCGAGCATGTACTCCGAGAGCATGGTGGCATCTTTTTCAGAAAAAATGATGATGTAATTACCCATGCCATCTTCCCCCAAGCTTTGAGAAGCAGTGGCCATGCTTTCCTCATGGCGGGCTTTGCCATGAATTACGCTGGTAACGCCCATTTTAGCGTAGGAGCGCACGCGCGTCCACACCTTCATGACGTTACCGCAGGTAGAGTCCACCAACTGCACCCCTTTGTTTTCCAAACGGCGGCGCAGCTGCACCGGAACACCGAATGCGGGAATAATAACCACGTCATCTTCCGTCAGGGCATCATAAGCGGGGGCATCCGGGAGGAAAGGCAAGTGCAACAAGCCCATAGCATCCAAACGGGCATTGACTGTGGGGTTGTGAATAATCTCGCCGATAAGCCAAATGCGCTTGCCGGCAAACATGTGGCATGTGGCGTAGGCAATCTCGATAGCGCGGCGAACACCATCACAAAACCCGAAGGATGAGGCCAGATGCACCTCCAAGCCCGGCAGGGAGAGAATATTCCCCTGCTCTCGGATATAATCCACCAACTTGCTGTGGTAGCGCGCTACCTGCGGGCGTATGGCCTCCAACACTTCACGACGGCGCACATTAATAGGCTTACGTACTTGCATGCACCCATTGTGGCGGTATTTACGCATTGTGTCAAGCAAATTCCCCGCCGCTACCCGCGCCAAACCTCCCCCTTACCGCGCCATAGAGCTCCGCGCACCGGCGTGGCAAGCCTACTTCCAAATTGTCATACTTAATACTTGATTTATCAACTCAGGCATAGTAGAATAGGCGCATGAAGAAACAGCTTTTCCTCGCCATTGCAGCAATAGCAGCCACAGCCGTGCAGCCGATAGCCTATGGACAAAGCCCCGACATCTCACACGAGGATAGGGACGTAGTGCGCGTGATGCGGCACCCCGACGGCTCACGCTCCGTGTACAAACGCCAAGCGAACTGGCGCGGCATGCGGTGCGCAACCTACTCAGCAAGCGGAAAATTGGCAGCCATCAACGACTACACGGAAGACAAACACGGCTTGCTGGTTGGGTGCACCATTTACGACAGCAATCGCCAGCCCATCTACAAGGTATCCTACGGTTATGACAGACAGGCAAGATTGGTGGAAGAGCGCATGTTCTCCGTAATGGATGGCAAGCTTGTACAACGAGTCATCTACCGCTACAACTCCAGCGGAGAGCGCACCAAACCCCTCATCGTCTCGCTCAACAACACCGGCACCACCATCGGACCCACCATGAACACCGATGTGGAAAACGCCCACCGCACCCTGCCCCGCAACAGACGCTGATACGCCTAACAGCTATTCTCACATATGGAAACATTCTCCTGGCAAGACCGCGATGCGGACGGCAACAAAGTGATTTACGAGGCAAGCCACTTCGGTGGCTGGTGGCAGCTGATGAGCATGCCGAAGGTGGGACGCTCCATGAAAGATGAAGTTAAGCCCGAGCCGGCAGAGTTCACGGAAGAGCACTGGCAAACCCTCAGAGACCTGCTGTGGCGCAAGTACCAACGCCGCCGCGTATCATGGGATTTGATAGCCCACATAGACGACATACTGGCCGGAAAAGCCACGAATGAACGACGAGACCAGCGCAAAAAATGACCGATGACGAGATGACAAACTGCCACGAGCCCGCCCGACAACTGGAGCGGGCTATTGCCATTATGCACAGGCTGAGGCAACCCGGTGGCTGCCCGTGGGATGCGGAACAAACACATGAGAGCATCATACCCAACCTCATCGAGGAAGCCTACGAGTGCATTGATGCCATACGCGCCAACGACCGTGCGCACATGCGGGAAGAACTGGGGGACATGCTGTTGCAGGTACTTTTCCATGCAGAAATGGCAACGGAAGCAACGGAAGGAGCTTTCGACATCTGCGATATTGCCCGGGAGCTGAGCGATAAGCTCGTGCGGCGCCATCCGCATGTATTCGGCAACAGTTGCGCTGACAACTCAGATGCGGTTCTGACCCAGTGGGATGCCATTAAGCGCCGCGAACAGGACATAGAAGACAAACCCTACCTCAAAAATTGCGGTAAAGGCTTGCCCGCTCTTCTGCGTGCATTCAAAATCACCAAAAAAGTAGCCAAAGTGGGCTTCGACTGGCCGGACCACGCCGGAGTTGTGGAAAAAATACGGGAAGAGACCGCTGAGGTGGAAGCCACGCTCACCCTGCCGGATAACGCCCCGCAGGTGGAAGAGGAGCTGGGAGATTTGTTATTCACCACGGTCAATCTTTGTCGGCGTCGGAAGGTGGATCCGGAGGTGGCACTGGACGCCGCCAACCGCAAATTTGAGCGCCGCTTCAACCTGGTGGAAAAGCTGCTCAAAGCACAGGGAATCAGTTTAGAAGACGCCACAGCAGAGCAAATGGAAAACGCTTGGCAACAAGCAAAACAAACGGACACAACACGTTGATTGTTATGAAAAAGCCTCAACAACTTCTCCGCGCCTTATCGGCATTCTTCTGCCTCACACTGCTGAGCGCATGCTCCTTATTCTCCGATGACGCGAAGAAGAAGCCCCGCGCAGCGGCTGATAAAGACGTGCCGGCTGAGGTGGCCGGGTTTATGAGCAACCCACTGCTGCCGGGCGCCAATAATCCCAATGCCATCAACATGCGCGTAACTTCCGAAGCAGAACTGCGTAAAGTGGAAGGCAGCGCGGATGAAGACGAAATCATATGGACGGACCCGGACAACCCCACCGCCGAAATAGCCGAGCTTGAGGCTGCGTTTGAGAACCGCCGCCAAGGCAACGGTTGGCTTACGGATTACGGACAGGCGCTCAAATTTTGTCGGCGCCAAGGCAAGCCGCTTGTCATTTGGTTCCATGACTCCGTAACCAGCCCCAAAAGCAAGGCATTGGGGCGTGATTTGCTGGAAACACCGGACTTTGACCGCACCTGCAAGGATAGAGTCATCCGCGTAAAAATAGACTCCGGAGCAGCAATAGATGACAGCGGCAGACGCAACTCGCGATACAGCCTGAGTGCCATTAACCGCTTGGCTCGCAAATACGGAATAGACCGCCGCCCCGGCGTGGTGGTGGTATGCCCGCACAGCGGTAAGGTAACAGGCCGTGTTAATGGCTTGGGCGAGTACGTTTATGATGCCCACACGGAAATACTCAACGGCATCGAACAGGCGGAAAACAGTTACGCAGAATACAAACGCAAGCTCAAGTCTCAAGGTTACCGCGAATGGAAGGAGCGCCGCGGCAAAGCCACACTCTTTGCCAAGCTGATGCGTTTCGATGAAAAAAACAACTTCGTCTACCTCAAAGAACCGGGAGGAAAAATCTCCAAAACTCGCTTGGAACGCTTTTGCAAGGAAGACATCTCGTACCTGGATTCCATATCACGTGATAGGAGCACACGCTGACGCATTGCGCAAGCGCCTCATAAGGTGAAGCTCATGAACAAATCTGACGCCACGAAAGCGGTTATCATGCGCGCCGCCATCACACTCTTCACCCGGCTGGGGTACGAGGGGGCTGCCGTGCGCGATATTGCCAACGCAGCCGGCGTCACCATCGGGCTCATCCGCTACCATTTCGGGCACAAGGCAGACTTGTACCGGGACACCTTGGCCTACATATCAGAGCAATATAACCGCGTTTGCTTGGGAGCGCTGCAAAAGGCACGTCAAAACGGCAGTGCTGAGGAGCTCATCTACTCCTGGCTGGCTGCCCCCATCACAGATTGGCAGGATGACACCGTGGCCGGAGGCGAGGAGGTGCTCTGTTTTCTGAATAAAATGGGCTACGAAGCCCCGGAGCTCACGCGCGAGGTATATGAATCCCACTATTCATACGCATTGCAAGAGTGGCAAGACGCCCTGCAAGCCCACTTTCCGGGGATGGAAAGGGCGGACTGGTTATGGTGCATGACCTGCCTGCGCGGCATGTACTTTAACATTGTAGCCCATAATGACTTTACCCTGTGGGGGCTACCGGCCATTCAGGGTAAAGAACCGGCCATCCGGCGTTTGGCAGCGGACACCGTATCCCTGCTCAACACCTACCTGCGATAAACTCCGGACGCTGATTTTTATGCACGGGTGGCGTACAAAACGCTTGCAGGAGGCAGCGGAGTCCTGTATTCTGTGTGCGTGAACGTTTTTTCCACCTGCTGGAACAGCTCTCGCCATAAGGAAGGCGGCCCCATGTGCGATGAAATCCGTGAGCTAGGCTTCGAATACATTGAAGCCTCGCACGGCATGCCCCTGTCCATGCTGCCGGGGCTGATGCAAGCTGTGGAAGAAAAACGCATCCGCGTTGCCGGAGTGCATAATTTTTTTCCGGCGCCCATTGACGTACGCGGGGATGCCCCGGATGCCTTCCGTTTTACCTCCCACCGCCCGGAGCAGCGGGAACGCGCCCTCAACCTCAGCTTGGAGACTCTGCGGGCCGCCGCAGCCGTGGGTGCAAAATACGTGGTTCTGCATATGGGCGAGGTAGAGCTCTTCCGAGGGCACGATGCCACGCGCGAGCTGCAACGCATGGTACGCCATGGCTACGCCGGTAGCGTGGAGTATGCTCACCGCAAGGGAGAACTCGTCCGCAAACGCATGAAATTAGCCCCCCTTTACCTGCAACGGGCCAAGGAAGCCTTGTACAAACTGCTGCCACTGGCCCGGGAGCTTAATCTTGTGCTGGGGGTAGAAGGCCGCAGCCATTTTGAACAAGTACCGGGAGAATTGGAATTCCCGGATTTACTGGCGGAGTTCAAGGATTGCCCGAATGTGCGCTATTGGCATGATTTCGGGCATATTCAGCGCAAACACAACCTCATGTTGCTGAACCATGACACCTATTTGTCCGGTCTCCGTCCGTACCTGTACGGGGCTCACGTTAATGACGTACAATGGCCACAACGTGACCACCGAGCACCGTTTTACGGGGGAGATGTTGATTTTGAACACCTGCTTCCCAAATACTTTACCCAAGCCATGCCGCTTACGTGGGAGCTGTCCAAATCCGTCACCAAGGAGCAAATACTCAGCGCCAAACAACGCTGGGATGCGTTGCACGCAACCCTTCCGCAAGCATAAAACTACGCAGCAGCAATGGCTTGCCATGTGCCGTTTTTTGTGATAGAATGCCCGGCATGAGGAAGAACGTCAGCATCCGCATCATCATCATCGCAGCCGTTGTGGTGTGCCTGCTCATCTGGGGAGCTTGGAAAAACACCCCACAGGAAGCCCCGACCCGCTTGGATGCCGCTGCCGTAGCGGCTGAGTTGCTGGGGGCGGATGTAAAGCCGGGGAACCTCAATGCAACTTTAGCAAAACAGCACACTCAAACCACCCCGGACTACCGCGAGGCTCTACAACAACTCGCGCCGGATATACTGCTGATGGAATACTACAACTGCATTGGCGGAACGGCCACACAAGAGGCGCTGCAAGGCTGCCGAGAGTTGATGATGTGCCGTTTGGCCTCTGCCGGAGTTCCGCCGGAGCTATGCACGCAGTTTGCTGCGGTATGGAAAGCCCAACAAACAGCAGCCGAGGCTCAAAAACAAGGCAACGCCATCCCCATGGAAACCATGCAACAGCTTTGGGACACCCCCGGTATTACCGTGCTGCTGTACCGTAACGGAGTGGATATTGATGCCGCCCTGAAAGCCTTACCTCAAGATGCCACAGCGGCTAGCGACCCTCCCCTTACCCTGTACCGCTTGGCTGCAAAACTCAAAAAAGAGCTCACACGCTGATTTTTTCTACTACCATGAGCCTCACCGCAACCATCCAAGCCCTGCACGAGCGTATCAGCCGCTCCGCATTTCGCAATCTCCTCCTTTGGGGCATGCAGATGCTCATTTTTCTATTCATCTACGGAGCCATGGCCGTGCGCGGCGGGTACCATTGGGATGAGACGCTGGACTTTGCCGGGCAAGGCATGTACACCTATTTGGCAAACGGGCGTTGGGGATTGGTATTGTGGCGCTGCATATTCGGGCATGGGTGTGCCGTATGGCTTAACAGCCTGCTGGCGGGGGGACTGTTGTGCGCAGCCATTATCGTACAACTGAGAGTGCTGCGCGTGGAGCACACAGGGGCTCAGCTTGTGTATGCCCTGCTCTACATGCTGCAAATCCAATTTGCCTATCAAATGGACTACGCCTACCAGTGCGATGCCACGGCTGCAGGCATTCTCGCCACCTCATGGGCAGCGCTGCAATTACAGAAAGGCGGGCTCCGGCACCTGTTCTATGCCACCGCTGCCGTTTTATTTGCCATCGCCGTTTACCAAAGTCTGGCACTTAACTTTGTGGTCTTGCTCGGGTTGGTCATGCTGCAAAAAATAACGGACGGGCAATCCGCAACTGCCCTGCACACCATAGGCAGGGCGTGCTTGGCATGCGCAATAGCACTCGTGCTTTGGTTCGCGGTAAAAACCGCGCTCATCTCGCTTATCTCCCTGCCCGACAACGTGCTGACGTACTGCCGTGAATACGCGGAAAGAATTAACTACCGAGAGCAACTTTTCAGCGCAGAATGGTACCTGTACCTGTTCCGCATGTTGGGCACCATGGCGCATGATGCACTGCTCCCTTTCACCTATGACGGAGAACCCTTTTATGCAGCATCCACTATTGCAGGCATTATTCTGGCCATAGTACTGCTGCGCCGGGCCAAAGGGGGGCTACAAACAACGGGTGGCCTGCTGCTGTTGCTCGGCCTTTGGATTGCCCCTTTCAGCATGTACATGGTAGTGGGTGAAACCTGGCCATGCTACCCACACACCAAATTGGCACAGCCCATTGTGCTTGCCGGGTTCTGGATGATTGCACTCCGCCACCTTCCCGGCTGCGCTTGGTGGCGGCGCCTCGGCGTGTGCGCCTTGGTAGTTTGCTCCATTCAGGCCGCTTCTCTCGTAACCCGCCACGCGGAAAACCTGCAAGCTCGCTTTGAGGAGCGACTTCACCGCCTGCAACTGGCGGAATCTCAGGGTGTTCGTCTAGCAATTGAGTCCGGCATCACCCCGAAAAAAGGTTGTATTCTTTACTACGCGGACACTCAAAACTGGCGCAGTGGCGGTCTTGTGGACTTTTGCGGTGACTATCCGGCCCTCCTCTACATGCAAGGTGCCACGGATGCTCAGCTTTACCGCCTCCACAAACAACACCTGCAAGAAATGCCGGAATGGCCCGCACACGGCGCCGTACGCGTTGTGGGCGATAAGGTCATCATCAAAGGCGGTAAAATATAAATCCGGCATTACTCCTCATCCAAATCCCCGGCACGCGGGTGAGATTGGCGATACACCTGTTGCATACGCGTCTTGGTGACGTGGGTGTATATCTGCGTAGTGGAGAGGGATGAATGCCCCAGCAGCTCCTGCACAGACCTCAAATCCGCACCGGCATCCAGCAGGTGGGTTGCAAAGGTATGGCGTAACTTGTGCGGCGATATGTGGAACGGTATATCCGAGCAGCGCAGGTACTTGTCCAGCATCAGTTGCACACTCCGCCCTGTCATGCGCCGCCCCAAGCGGCTCAAAAATAACGGACCATCCGGGTCAGGCACGGCTCGCTCCAAATACCGCAGCACCGCCTCACGAGCGTACTCTCCTACCGGCACCAAGCGTACCTTGCGCCCTTTGCCGACCACGCGTACACAATCCTCCCCGTGCATCAGCGCATCCGCATTCAGGCTCACCAGCTCACTCAAGCGTATGCCACATGAGTAAAACAGCTCCAGTATGGCGGCATCTCGGTACGGCAACCACTCCGGACTCTTCTTATCCACAGGAGTCCGCAGGGGCAAGGAGAGTAACTCTTCCATCTGCCGCAAACTCAGGTGCACAGGCAAGCCTGCTCGCGCCCGAGGCAGTGTTACATCTGCCAAAGGGTTGGAGCTCATCCCCTCCCGCCGCATCAAATAGGCGTACAAGGAGCGTAGCGATGCAAACCGCTGCCGTATGGACGCCGGCTTGAGCTGCTGCTGCATGGCCTCATACAACCATGCCCGGAATACCTCTGCCGTACAGCTCTGCCACGTCTCAAACCGCTCTCCCATCCACTCCGCAAACAAACGAAAATTGCGCTCATACGCTGCCAGCGTGTGGGGCGATGCCCCCTTCTCCACCCTCATATACTCCAAAAAACGCAGCACCTCCTGCAAAGCCTCCTTAGGCCAGCTCCATCCCTGCTCTGCGCTTTCGTGTTCCATATACTCTCTCCTTTTATCACATTCCCGCGCTCGCTTCAATCAAAAATCACGTCCTCTTGTTCCCGGCGTCTCTCGGAAAAAATCTTTGGGACACATGTGCTCAAGAATAAAAAACGAAAAAAGACTTGCATTTATTCAATCTTCTGTCAGACTGTTCGTGTCTTACATTTAACGAGCCACGCGTGTATTGCATTTCGACCATGAACAAAAACACATATATCTTTTTTTACTTATTATTGACGATTCTGTGTGCGCTGGGGATGAGCTCGTGCGTATCTCGCATGCATCAGGTAGCCTATGAGTACCCCCGCACTTATGAAGGCGCCGGGTTAGAAAGTAACAGCGTTACCACAGAAAGCGACGCAGGCAACATGAAGTTGACAAAACGACTGTATGTGTATGAGTGCGACGGTCAATGGTATCTGCCTGTTTCGCGCATCTGCTACACCAAGAAAGTGTTACAAGGTGAACCGGATACGGCACAGGCAATATCAGATAGCCAATGTTTCTCGTGAGGACAAGCGGCAGTATTATCTTCTCATATCACCCGAATTCGCAGGTAAGCTGCGCACCGCTTCCCGAATCAGGAGCAGACAAGATGAGTTGACTGCCTATATTAAGACGCCCAAGCTGTTGACGACTCTGCCACAGCAAGCCAAGGCATATCCTATTCTCATGCCTATAGCCGATGGCAAGTATGGGGACTTGTTGGTACAAACAGATGCCCATGTTGGTCCATCCGCTATTCTTGCCTACCCCGCAGCAGCGCTTCTCTTTGTGGTAGACATTCCTGTTACAGTGGTATCTTCCACCGTCGCTTTTATCGGCGTCGGCTCTTCTGTGCTTTTGACTGGGCGCATTGGCTGCTAAGATGAAACTCGTTATTTGCTCTTTTTCGGAGACGTGGCTCGGATTTTACCCCGAACGAGCTCAGATTACCACAAAAAATTAACCGAGTTCCCGATAAATAATTTTGTTGGTACGACAGAATTTGTCATTTGCAAAATTAAATCAACCTTTTATAATACAAAAGTTATGTGCTGGAGTGAGTTTTTTATATTGATGGCTGTTGCCGCGGTTGTTTTTCTGATAATACTTTTTTTGTTCAACGTTGTCGTTGTTCATTCTAGCTATTTTCTCCTTAACTTAGGCGAAAAAATCTATCACTGTATAACCTGGCCATTCCGTGCTCTTTGGAATCATATCCCACCTCATAAGAAGAAAAAGGATCAGCATTTCCGCTATGAGGATGACGATATAGAAATCCACTTTTAATTTAGCGCTGTTTAAGTTTTCAGTTGATTTCAAACGGCTCGATAAATCGGGATTTGAAGGGGCGATGGTGGGGAATTTTTGCGAGCGTAAGCGAGCGGAATTCTGAACCCGCGTCAGCGGGTGACCTAACTTAGCCTAGGGCGT
>JAFQDN010000060.1 GCA_017415995.1 Akkermansia sp.
GGTGCTCATATGTAAAACCGCGTGTTCGGAATTTGGGTGTGCGGGGGATGCTGCCGCAGTTTGTGCTTGTCATTTCGCGCGCGTGTGTGCTAAAGTAAGCTCATAGGGAGCAAACGAGGCTGTGTAGCCCGCTCCGTAATTTAATAGAAATCGCATATTATGAATAAGTTCGCATTTGCCGCGTTGTTTGCCGCGTCGTTCAGTGTGCTTCCTGTCTCTGCTCAGGATGCTCCGGTTGCTCCCGCCACCTCCGGTGAGGATCTTTCACAGTTCTCTCCGGCTCAGCAGTTCGGCTATGGTATGTTCCTGCTTTCCAAGCACTTTGTGGAGATTTTGGATACGCCTGAGGCTCAGCAGAATCCGGATGCAGCTGCCGAGAAGATTGATGCGCTGACGGAGACGGCTCGCTCTCTTTTTGAGCTCGCACCGAAGGTGGACAAGGCTGAGTTGCAGGATATCCTCTCCAAGCTTTTGGTGACGGAGGAGTACAATGACGTTCAGTCCCGTGGTTCTTTGATTGGCAAGCGACTGATTTCTACGGAGTACTATGGCTCTGAGAAACTGAAAACGGCTGTACAGACGTTCTTCTTCACGGTCATGGGGCTTCAGCAACAAGCTATGTAAGCTATTGCGGAGTTATCGTATATCTTTTACGGGGTGCAGGTGCTTTGCCTGCACTCTTTTTTTGATTTGCGATTTTTTTTGCTTGCAATTCCTACTGTTTCTGTGTAGATTGCGGTCAGCCAGATAATTCATGCTATGAGAAAGACCATAACAGCTATATGCGCAATGGCCGGGATGCTTGGTTTCGCCCAAGCATCAGAGACACTTTGGGTGTATGGAGTAAACGAGTACGGCGGTTGGTTTGATGCGGATAAACAGAGCTCCTCAGAGGACTACGGTAAATGCTGGGCTGCGGTATCGGCTAACCTCATCAACTGGTGGCAAAATCAGTATGTAGTACCATCCAACTATTATACTATTCCGACCGGTGATGCCGTGTGGGAACGGTATCGCAAATATACAGAACCGGTCATGAGTGAGGTGTACATTGGTTTGGATTGGTGGTGGTATAACAAGTTCAGCTCTGATGCTTTTAATTTTTATGGTCCTCTCTATAGTCCGTACATGACGGCGGCGGATTACTATAATAACTTTGAAAAATACGTATACACGGTAGAAGCGGAAAGCGTGGATTTGTCAAGCTATTTATACAATGCTCTCAGTTCCGGGGAAGTACGCCCCGGAATCGGCATCAATGTAGGCTCTTCACCGACGGCACCGGCGCATGGTATAACGTTTTGGGGTGCAGAGTTTGATGAAGAGAAAAAGCTGACAGCCTTGTGGGTTACAGATTCAGATGACAACATTCTCAATAAAGCTGATAGCGATAGTGCCGCTGTTGATTTAGGTTTATTCAAGGTGAATGTTGAGATAACGGAGCAAGGATATTACTTGTCTGATTATTGGTATGAGGATGCGCGGTATATTGATGCTCTGACAGTGCTGGATGCGACGCAAACGGATGGATGGAAACTGGAGCGCGTGTATTTGACCGCACCTGTGCCGGAGCCGGCAACAGCCACCCTCAGTTTGTTGGGGCTTGTTGCTTTGGCTGCTCGCCGTCGGCGTCAATAAGTTTTTCGCAACAAAACATACAACAATGCGTCCGATGCTCAAAAACATCGGACGCATTGTTGTTTACGGAAGATTGCTTCATTCCGGGGAGGAAACGGCTGGTGAAGCAACTGCGAGTGCGTTTTTACGGTTTTTCCATCAACCCCATAAAGTAGGGAGCTGCTGCGGAATTGAGATCCGTGATAACCCAGATGAAGGGGCGATCAAAGCAAATGCGTTTTGGCTTCGGGCGTTCTTGCGGAGCACAACAACCATCTACCGCAATGGCCATTGTTACAGCGGCTGCCTCTGTGCCATCTTCGTCCACTTTGGCGCGGCAGCGTTGTAAAACATCACTGAGCATGAGTTCCGTATCCGCAAATCCCTTATAGTCCGCATGAGGGGTAAAAGAAATGCTGACGCCGCATGCCTCAAGCGCAGGTTTGAGGGAAAATACCCCGGAATCCATATCAAAACGAGGCAGGTATACCACGGTGTCCTGAGGGTAGCCTTGAGCCAGCGCGCTGCGGATAGCTTGGTACTTGTGCGGGGTAAGGGTGCGAGCAAACTCCCGGGCGTCGCCCTTGGGTAGAATCCCGATGAAGCCTACCCATGCGACATCTTTTTTGTGGCCGGGTTGCGCTTCATAGAACAACATCACAGCCTGCCAATCATCGCCCTCAGCATAGCGTAAGTGTTCACGTTGGAACATTAAATCCACCTTTGTCGTGGTGCCGTCAGCCAAGGTAAAGCGCGTGTTTTTTACCGTGCTGTCGGGGTCAAACGGATAGCTCCATTTTGCCTTGAGGTAAATGGCATTTGCTGCAACCAGACGTGTGTTAGGTGACAAATCTTCCTTGCTGAGAATATGGGTAATGAGCCCTTTGGTGTTTTTGCTTGCCCAAGCATTGATGATGGCTGCAGCCTTCTCATTATCATCTCCGAACGGTGCGTAAAGTATTTCATTTACACTTATCTTGTGACTGGGTTGCAGTCTATCATCAATAAAAAGCGCGTTGGCTTCAATGGGCTGAATGGAGGTTGCAATGCCTCTTTTGCCCATGGGGAGCGCGTTGAGCTCAGCAGCTGTGCTGCCGCGGGCTCCCTGTTGTAACAAGTGTAGTGCCCCTTCCAATGAGGCTGGGGAAAAGACAATATTGCCCTGCTGAGCGGTGGCTAAAACGCTGAACATTTGTACGGCAAAGGAATCAGTTTGCGTACACGGCACATCTGCCGGAGCTGCCGCAGCAAAGCTGCTTATGGCAGCTGCGAGGATTGGTATGGTTTTCATGTTCTGTGAATTGTAATGATTAAGGTTTTTCCGTAATGCCCATGAAGTAGGGGGCTGCAGCCGTATTCAAATCGCCGATTATCCAGATGAACGGACGGTCAAAGGTAATTTTCTTCGGCTTTATCGGATCTTTGGTCGCGCATGACTTCACCATAACACCTATGGTAACGGCTGCCGCTTCTGTGCCTTCTTCATCAGCCTTGACGTAGCAACGCTGGATGACATCACTGAGGTAGAGCTTTTCATCCGAGAATCCACTAAAGTTTGCCTGCGGTGTAAAGATGGTGCTCAGCCCACAGGTTTGCAGCGCCGGTTTGAGTGAGTATGTACCGGGATTCAGCTCGAAGCGCGGTAACTGTACAATGGTGTCCTGCATCTCAGCCAGAAGCAGAGCCCGACGTATGTCTTGGTATTTTTGCGGGGTGAGGGAAGCTGCAAACTCGCGCGCGTTCCCGGTGGGCAAAATGCCGATAAAGCAGCCCGGCTCACCACTGCGCCCCTCCGTTTTGTAGAACAGTGCAACCGCTTGCCAATCTTCCCCTGCTGCGTAGAGGTATTTGCTCCGGTTATACATCATGCTTACCTTGGTTTTGCTGCCGTCGGGCAGGGTGAAATCTGAGTTATCGCGAGTGCTGCTCTTTTTAAATGGGCGCAGCCATTGTTCTTTGAGGTAAATGGCATTGGCCGCTACCATACGCGTGAGCGGCGTGATGTTTTTCTCCGAGATGACGGATGGAATAAGCCCGCAAGTGTGCTTGTTTGCCCACGCATTCATTTCATTAGCCGCAGCGGCTGCATCTCGGGCAAACGGCACACGTATGACCTCGTCGGTGCGGATTCCCGGTTTAAGCATAAAGCCCTCGGCAATGAAGAGGGCGTTAGCCTCTACCGGATTCAACGCACTTTTGACGCCTTGTTTGCCCATGGGCAATGCCGTGAGTTCCTTGGAGGTATTGCCGCGGGCTCCTTGCTTCAACAAGTGCAGTACCCCCTCCAATGAGGCAGGGGAGAATACGATGTTGCCCTGCTGAGCGGTGGCTAAAACGCTGAACATTTGTACGGCAAATGAATCCGTTGCGCAGCATGGTGCCGCTTTAACGGCCGGAGTGGGCGCCGGTGTTGTACAGCTCAACTGCTGAACCTCGCTCTCCGCGCTGCTGCCGCCACAGGCAGCCAGCCCCAACAGGCTAAGAAGGATGGTGAGTTTTGTTTTCATGTTGTTTTATATATGATAACGCTTGGAGTAACGTAATCCGCGAAAAAAAAGTTTTATTTTTTGAGGAAAGGCCATGTTATGGCATCTACTACCCACCCGATGGGGGTGGCCGCGACGGTAAGCGGAATGTCTGCAACATCCAGTACGAATACCAGCGGGCGGCGTAGCCGGTTACCAGTGCTGCGGTTAACCGGTAGGCGGTTCTTCAAAAGCTGAGCGGGGCATCGTGTAGCATTATCCGTCAGTTTTTCGGCACCGGTCAGGTCTACATCCTTTTCCGGTAAGATGAGGTAATGCTCGCCATCCATCCTCGGAGCTTTGATTCTTCTGTACTTCGTGCAGATTTTTTTGAATTGTTGCTCATTGAGCACGGCGTAGTAAAATTCCGTGGGGTAGTTGCTGATTGTTTTGCCACTGAGTTTGCCCGGTAGGCTCATCGTGTCCGGTAATAAGGGGTTGATATGGAGGAGAATCCAATCCTGCGCCGGAACATAGGCCACTGCCAGGCGGATGTAATAGCGGTCTCCCTTTTTCCACGCCGGGGAGGGGGCGTCGCAGTATTGGTCTGCGAGTAACTCGCATTTTTTTGCTTGTTTTACCTGTTGTATGGTCGCTTCTTGTTTTCCTGCTTCATCCAAAGCTCCTCCTAAATCCACAATGGTGCAGGAGGAGAATAACAGAACGGGCAAGAGTTTGAGAAAGTGTTTCATCTGCTCCTCATCATAATGAATTCCGGCAGTAGAGTCAAGCCGCAAAGCCGTATTCACCTTGCAGTTGCGGAGCTTACTGCTGAAATAGCTTGCCAAGCGTAGCAGAATGTGTTACATTTGCTGCGTACTTTTATTCAGAATCTATGCCACAGACAACGGAATTGTACCGCCCGAATGCGGCCATTATATACCAGCGTTCCGATGGAACGGTGTTGGTGTGCGAGCGTGTGAAGCCTGCCGGAGCTTGGCAGTTCCCGCAAGGAGGAATAAAAAAAGGTGAGTCTCCTATCAGCGCTGCATGCCGTGAGGGCATGGAGGAAACCGGATTTCGCCCGAATGAGTATGAGGTGGTAGAGGAACATGGCCCGTATCGCTACAATTATCCGCCGGCTGAGCGTGAGCGGGTGTTGCGCAAACGCGGTATACCGTACGCCGGGCAGGAGCAGTATTACTTCCTCTGCCGCATGCATAGTGATGCTGCTGAACCCTGGCTGGATAATAAGGAATTCCGGGCATACAAGTGGGTGCAACCTGCGGAATTTGACTTCACTGCCTTACCGGAGTTTAAGCGTGGGGTTTATGAGCAGGTGATGATGGATTTCTTCGGCGTGTCTGCAAAATGAAACCCATAGCGCACATCCGTTCTCTGTTTGCGGACAAGTTCGGGGTGCCGCGCCAGGGGAATTTAGCTCCGCACGTCGTCAGCGAAATCGTTTTTGAAGCCCCGTATCGAAACCCGGATTGCGTGCGGGGGATAGAGGGCTTCAGCCATCTTTGGATTATATGGGGATTCCACTGCAATGAATCCTCCGGGTGGAACCCCACCGTGCGTCCTCCGCGTCTTGGTGGTAATACCCGGATGGGCGTGTTTGCTACGCGTTCGCCGTTCCGTCCCAATCCGCTCGGGCTCAGTGTTGTAAAGCTTGTTTCCGTTGAGCCCGGACCTGTATTGCGGGTATCAGGGGCTGATATGGTGGATGGAACCCCGGTATATGATATAAAGCCATACGTTCCATATGCGGATATCGTAGAGGATGCGCGAGGCGGTTTTACGGAAGACCGCCCGCGAGAGCTGTTGCAGGTGGAACTGGATTGCACTTTGCCACAAGGTGCTGATGGAGAATGGGAACTCGCCATGCAGGAGGTGTTGGCTCAGGATCCGCGTCCGGCGTACCAACAGGATGCGGAGCGTGTTTACCATGTTATTCTCAACCCATTTGAAGTTTCATTCCTCGTGCAGGAGGGGATTGCGCATGTTCTATCCGTCAAAAAAGTATGATTACGGCTATTCAGCAGGCGTTTGAGGAAAATATTGCCACCGGGATGGAGCAGGGCGGAAGCGTGGCTGTTTGGCAGCATGGTGAACTTTTATTCTCGTGTTGCGGGGGAGATACCGGGCATGGCTCTGCCTGGCAACCGCATACCCTTGTGCCGATTTATTCCGCAACAAAGCCGGCCGCTGCAGCGTGTTTGTTGCAGGCCTTGTATGATTGTTGCCGTGGCCCGGAGCTGGAGATTGGGGCGCTTTGGCCTAAGTTTCCGGCTCCTCATTGTACGATAGCTCAATTGTTGTCCCACCAGGTTGGCCTGGCCGCTTTGGTAGAGCCTGCCCCCTTGGAAGATTTGGAGCAGTGCCGGCGCGTAATAGAGCGCAGTGTTCCGTTATGGGCTCCGCCCCGGCACGGTTATCATCCGCAAACATTCGGGCCGATGGTGGATGTCCTGATGCTGGAGCTGACCGGTATGCGTATCTCCGACTACTGGGAGCAGTACGTGCGCCGTCCCTTGGAATTGGAATTCTACATAGGGCACTTGCCTCATGAGCTTTACCCGCAGGTGGCTGCGTTGCGTACGGCTCGCATGCGTGCCTGCATGCCGAGTTCTCCGTTTTATACAGCTTATTTTGATGCCGCCTCCCCCGTGCATAAGGCGTTTCACAGCATACGGGGGTATGACTCCGCCCGAGAGATGAACACCCCCGCTGCGTGGCAGTGTGGAGCTCCGGCTAAGGGAGGTGTGGCTTCTGCACGTGGGTTGGCGGCTTTTTACCAAGCTTTGCTCGGGCTGTTGCCTGCGTCTCCCTTTGCCTCGGAGGTTGCAGAGTGGATGCAAACTCCCCAATGTGCCGGCTCGGACCTCACTCTTTTACAACACACGTCTTTCACTTGCGGGGCTATGTGTGAACCATCGGAGTTTTTCCCGCTCGGAGGGTTCGGGCACGCCGGAGCCGGTGGTTCCTTTGCTTTTGCAGCCCCGGCGCATAGCTTGTCGTTCGCCTATGTGATGCGCGGAATGGAGCTCGGCAATCTGCCCGGCACGCGAGTTCTTAATCTTTTGAAGGCTCTGGCGGAGCAGATGTAAGCCATCAATCATCCAAAAGCGAGCGCAGAGACGCGATGGCATCTACGCATTGTTCTTCAGATAACGGGGTTTTCATCAGCTTTTCATAGTCCACGAACTCATATAGACGGTGCGGAATTTCCTGTATGAAACAGGAAGGCTTGCAACGTTCTTCCGTACCGTAGCGGGTTCGCTTGGCACAGTAGGTCATGGTCAGGCGTTCTCGGGCGCGGGTAATGCCCACGTAGAAGAGGCGGCGTTCTTCATCAAGATTGCCTTCATCCACGGAGCGGGTGTGGGGCAATAGCCCGTCTTCCACTCCTACTATGTAGACTTGCGGGAACTCTAAGCCCTTGGCCGCGTGCATGGTGATGAGGCACACACCACTCTTGGATTCAATGTCATCATCATCCCGGTCATTATCAAGATTGATTTTTGCCAGGAAATCCGTAAGCTTTGCGCCGGGCGTCCAGAATTGGCGCAATGCGGATTTAATGTCATCGATGGCTGCTTGGCGGCGCATCTTTTCCTCTTCCGTTTTGCAGTTGCGAGAGATGTATTCCTCATATTCGGTTTCTTTGAGGAAATCCGAGAGGACGTCAACAAACGGGCGCTCACTTTCGGCAAACTCCGTACCATAGCGCGTTACAAGCTCCGTGAAGGCATTGATGCTGTTTTGGGAGCGCGTGGAGCATTCGGAAAGGAAGGAGAGGTCGAGCAGAGTTGCCCATATGCTCTTTTTATTGTCACGGCTCCAATCAATGGCAAAGGATGCCGTGTTGGCGCTGATTCCCCGGGGCGGGGTATTGAGGACGCGCAGCAGGTGCAAATCCGCATCCGGGTTATCCATCATTTGCAGATAACTGATGAGGTCTTTTACCTCGCGGCGGTCAAAGAAGCTTTTGGTGCCGACCATGCGGTAGGGAATGTGGTGCTCTCGCATTGCCATTTCCAGTGCTCTGCTTTGGGCATTGGCGCGGAAAAGAATGGCAAAGTCCTCCCAGGCAAGTTTGTCGCGCATGCGGAGCTGTTCTATCTCATCCGCGATAAACTCGGATTCATCCTCCGGCCCCGGCATGGCCAATAATCGTACCGGGTATTTGCCTTCTTTGTTGGTGCGTAATGTTTTGTCGCGTCTGCCTGCGTTGTTGCGGATGAGGATGTTGGCGCAATCCAACACTTGTTTGGTGCAACGGTAGTTTTCCTCCAGCTTAATAACCGTGGGATTCGGAAAAAAACTCTCGAAGTCCAGAATATTGGAAATCTGAGCACCACGCCAGCCGTATATGGATTGGTCGTCATCCCCCACAACACAAACATTGTGCTCCGGACCTACCAGTTGGCGCAGTAAGCTCATTTGCAAGGAGTTCGTGTCCTGGAACTCATCCACCGTGATAAACGTGTACCGGCGGTTCCATTTCTCGTGCACATCCGGGTAACAGCGCAGTAATCGCTCCGTCAGAATAAGCAAATCATCAAAGTCCACCGCATTTTGGGCCTTGAGCTCGCGTTGGTATGCTTTTGCAACGGCTGATATAAGGCTATCCTCGATGTCTTTGTAGTCCAATCCCATATTTCGGACGCGAGAATACTCGGCAATGACCTGAGCGGGCTCCAGTTTTTCGCGCCGCGCCCCGTACTCCATGATAAGGCGTTTGAGCAAGCCACTCTGATCGCTCCCGGTGTAGATGGAAAAGTTTTCTTTGTAACCCAGCCTCCCTATGTCCTGCCGTAGAATACGCACACAAAGAGAGTGGAAGGTGCAGACCGTCATTTTACGCGCAGCTTTGCGGTCTACCAGCCCCGCCACGCGGTCTGCCATTTCATTTGCTGCTTTGTTGGTGAATGTAAGCGCCAGAATTCCCGCCGGATTAGCTCCTTTTTCAATCATATTGGCTATGCGGCAGGTAACGGTGCGCGTTTTTCCGGTACCGGCTCCGGCTAAGATAAGAACCGGGCCGTTAAGTGTTTGCACGGCCTGCTTTTGAGCTGTATTTAAGCTGTTGATGTCGAATTTCTCTGCCATAATTTGCGGGGATGTTCGCTCTGCCAAGGGCGGTTATGGTAGCATAATCGTTCCTTAGCTGCAAGCGGAATATGAGTCACGCAAGGTAGGCTTATTCGGCTTCTGCTTCGCCTGATTCTTTTGTGTTGTTCACAATTTCCACAAAAAGGTGGTGCATATAGTATTTACCCTCAAAACGGAAAGAGAAAGCAAGCTGTACAAGCTGTTTTTCCGGTGATGTGCGGGTAAGGGTTCGTATAAAGTCCGCCTCTTCTACGACGGAAGCGAAAAGCTGTTCCACAAGGGCGCGTTGTGTGGTGGTGGAAGAGTCCGTTACGCGCCACGCCGTTTCTTCGGAAAGCCCGGGGCCTCCTGAGATGTGCGGAAACTCTGACGCCATTTGCTGATAACGAGCAAGGAGAGCCGCAGAAAGCCGATTGCGTACCTCTTCCGGCATAGTGTTTTCGTGGTCCCGGATAATGTATGCTCCATAACCGCTTGCTTTTGCTAATTTAACAGAGCCGTATAGCCCGGCTTCTCCAATGCGCGAGACCTCCGCTTGTGCTTCTGCTGCAAAGGCGTCAGCTCGTTCTCTCAGTTCTTTTAATTCCGGAAGATTATAGAGATGGATTTGAGAGCTGAGCCGCAGGGCTTCCTCTCGAAGTTGGCGTATAATAGGTGCTGCTGCATCTGCCGTTTCCTTATTGTTAATGCCTTTTGTTGTTTGAAGGATAGCTTGCAACGTTTGTGCGTATTCTTTCAATAAGGCTCGCTGCTCTTCTAGCTCCTCGTCGGACACCTGGGGGGCTTTTTCCGGAAGTTGCGCAGGTGTTTCCTCCGTGGCAGAGGGGGTAGCTCCCGCTTCTTGAAGGAGCCGGGCGCATTCCTCCTTCCGTTGACGAAGTTCGGCTGTATCATCTTCCTCTTGTAATAGTGCCAAATCCAATGGGGTTGAATCACTGATTTCCCGTGCCTCAATATCTGCTCCTGCAGCTATGAGCAGCTTGACACAATCTACCGCGCCATAGAGCACCGCGTGGTGTAGAGCCGTGTCGCCCTCCTCACGAGCCAAGTTCGGGTTTGCCCCGGCCTCCAACAGCAGTTGAAGAGCTTGAGCGTTGTTGCTGCGGGCTGCCTCGATGATGGGGGGAAATGCAGAGTCATCCTCGGATGCGTTCACATCCTCTCCGTTTTGAATGAGCACGCGTACGCGCTCCAAATCATTATTTGCAACAGCCTGTGCAAGAGAGAGAGGCTGTGTTGCTTGCGTGAGCGGAGTGCAGAGCAACAGCATGGCGGAGATGAGGGGGCGTTTCATGTGCAGAATATGATTGTTGATGCTTTCAATACTTTCGGGAGCTGATTTAAGCCCCCTTTTTGTGTGCATTGCAGGAGTGCAGGTTGTTTATATCATTCCGTCTCCTCCGATGTCAATTCTATTTTTGCGCAAGTCAGGGCAAACGCATTGGGGATTGTGTCATACAAAATTTATCAAATGTATCTTATTTGCTGATTGTAAATTTCTTAAAACGCTGTATATAAACAAGGTATTTTAATGTAATATATTAGTATTGCGTGCAATGCTTATAT
>JAFQDN010000084.1 GCA_017415995.1 Akkermansia sp.
GCCTCGTTTTGATATGGATTCCGGGGTATTTTCCCTCAAACCTGCGCTTGAGGCATGCGGCGTCAGCATTTCTTTTACCCCTCATGCGGACTATAAGGGATTTGCGGATACGGAACTCATGCTCAGTGATGTTTTACAACGTTGCCGTGCCAAAGTGGACGAGGATGGCACAGAGGCAGCCGCTGTAACAATGGCCATTGCGGTAGAGGGTTGTTGTGCTCCGCAAGAACGCCCGAAGCCAAAACGCATTTGCTTTGATCGCCCCTTCATCTGGGTTATCACGGATCTCAATTCCGCAGCAGCTCCCTACTTTATGGGGTTGATGGAAAAACCGTAAAAACGCACTCGCAGTTGCTTCACCAGCCGTTTCCTCCCCGGAATGAAGCAATCTTCCGTAAACAACAATGCGTCCGATGTTTTTGAGCATCGGACGCATTGTTGTATGTTTTGTTGCGAAAAACTTATTGACGCCGACGGCGAGCAGCCAAAGCAACAAGCCCCAACAAACTGAGGGTGGCTGTTGCCGGCTCCGGCACAGGTGCGGTCAAATACACGCGCTCCAGTTTCCATCCATCCGTTTGCGTCGCATCCAGCACTGTCAGAGCATCAATATACCGCGCATCCTCATACCAATAATCAGACAAGTAATATCCTTGCTCCGTTATCTCAACATTCACCTTGAATAAACCTAAATCAACAGCGGCACTATCGCTATCAGCTTTATTGAGAATGTTGTCATCTGAATCTGTAACCCACAAGGCTGTCAGCTTTTTCTCTTCATCAAACTCTGCACCCCAAAACGTTATACCATGCGCCGGTGCCGTCGGTGAAGAGCCTACATTGATGCCGATTCCGGGGCGTACTTCCCCGGAACTGAGAGCATTGTATAAATAGCTTGACAAATCCACGCTTTCCGCTTCTACCGTGTATACGTATTTTTCAAAGTTATTATAGTAATCCGCCGCCGTCATGTACGGACTATAGAGAGGACCATAAAAATTAAAAGCATCAGAGCTGAACTTGTTATACCACCACCAATCCAAACCAATGTACACCTCACTCATGACCGGTTCTGTATATTTGCGATACCGTTCCCACACGGCATCACCGGTCGGAATAGTATAATAGTTGGATGGTACTACATACTGATTTTGCCACCAGTTGATGAGGTTAGCCGATACCGCAGCCCAGCATTTACCGTAGTCCTCTGAGGAGCTCTGTTTATCCGCATCAAACCAACCGCCGTACTCGTTTACTCCATACACCCAAAGTGTCTCTGATGCTTGGGCGAAACCAAGCATCCCGGCCATTGCGCATATAGCTGTTATGGTCTTTCTCATAGCATGAATTATCTGGCTGACCGCAATCTACACAGAAACAGTAGGAATTGCAAGCAAAAAAAATCGCAAATCAAAAAAAGAGTGCAGGCAAAGCACCTGCACCCCGTAAAAGATATACGATAACTCCGCAATAGCTTACATAGCTTGTTGCTGAAGCCCCATGACCGTGAAGAAGAACGTCTGTACAGCCGTTTTCAGTTTCTCAGAGCCATAGTACTCCGTAGAAATCAGTCGCTTGCCAATCAAAGAACCACGGGACTGAACGTCATTGTACTCCTCCGTCACCAAAAGCTTGGAGAGGATATCCTGCAACTCAGCCTTGTCCACCTTCGGTGCGAGCTCAAAAAGAGAGCGAGCCGTCTCCGTCAGCGCATCAATCTTCTCGGCAGCTGCATCCGGATTCTGCTGAGCCTCAGGCGTATCCAAAATCTCCACAAAGTGCTTGGAAAGCAGGAACATACCATAGCCGAACTGCTGAGCCGGAGAGAACTGTGAAAGATCCTCACCGGAGGTGGCGGGAGCAACCGGAGCATCCTGAGCAGAGACAGGAAGCACACTGAACGACGCGGCAAACAACGCGGCAAATGCGAACTTATTCATAATATGCGATTTCTATTAAATTACGGAGCGGGCTACACAGCCTCGTTTGCTCCCTATGAGCTTACTTTAGCACACACGCGCGCGAAATGACAAGCACAAACTGCGGCAGCATCCCCCGCACACCCAAATTCCGAACACGCGGTTTTACATATGAGCACCCCGGAAAACTCCCGCGAATTTCAATTTATCGGGTCAATGGCGTCATTTTGGCTTCACAAATGCGCAAAGAACTGCTAAAATCACCGCATGGCAAACAAACCCGTTGTACTTATTATTCGTGACGGCTGGGGCCGCAACCCTCAGGGGCCGGAGGCCGCCAAGCAGACAGGTGATGCCACCGTGCTCGCCTCCACTCCTTACACTGACAAATTGCTCGCCACTTGCCCGCACTCCATGCTGGGTGCTTCCGGGCAGGATGTTGGCCTGCCCGATGGTCAGATGGGTAACTCCGAAGTCGGCCACCTCAACTTGGGTGCCGGTCGCGTTGTTTTCCAAGACCTCTGCCGCATTACCAACGCCATCAATGATGGTTCCTTGGCGAAGAACCCCGTCATCACGGAAGCGTTCTCCAAGGCAGCCGGTACGCGTCTTCACCTGCTCGGGCTTGTTTCCGACGGTGGCGTGCACTCCCACATTGATCACCTCATCGGCGTTGTGAAGATTGCTGCGGAAGCCGGTGTGAAAGACATCATGATTCATGCCATCACCGATGGCCGCGACACCGATCCCAAGAGTGGCGCAGGATTCCTCAAGCAACTGCAAGATGCCGTTGCCCCCTACGGTGCCAAGATTGCTACCGTTGTTGGCCGTTTCTATGCCATGGATCGCGACAAACGCTGGGACCGCGTTCAAATCGGCTGGAACGCCATCGTCCTCGGTAAGGGCGAAGCCTGCACTTGCTCCCCCGCTGAGTTTGCAGAAAAGAGCTATGCTGACGGCGTGACGGACGAATTCCTTAAACCCGGTATCTTCTGCGAGGCCGACACTCAGCGTGTGCGCGATGAAGACGTCGTATTCTTCTTCAACTTCCGTGCAGACCGCGCCCGCGAGCTCTCCCGCGCCTTCATCTATGACGACTTCGATGGCTTTGACCGTGGCGTTCACCCGCACGTTCACTACATCACCATGTCTGAGTACGAGGCTTGCTACCCCACCCCCGTGGTGTTTGAGCAAGAGCAGCTCACCAACATCCTCGGCGAGGTCATTGCCGCCGCAGGCCTCAAACAACTCCGCATCGCTGAGACGGAAAAATACGCCCACGTCACCTTCTTCTTCAACGGTGGTGTTGAAACCCAGTTCGAGGGCGAAGACCGCATCCTCGTCCCCTCCCCACGCGAGGTGGCTACCTACGACCTCAAGCCCCAAATGAGCGTCGGCGAGGTGGCTGACAAGTTTGTGGACGCTATTGCCAATTACGACATCGCCATCATGAACTTCGCCAACCCCGACATGGTGGGCCACACCGGTTTCCTGGAGGCCGGCATCACCGCCTGTGAGGCTGTTGACAAAGCCCTGGAAAAGAGCGTTGAAAAAATCCTTGAACTCGGTGGCTGCTGCCTCATCTGCGCTGACCACGGCAACTGCGAGAACATGCTCAACCCCGATGGCTCCCCCAACACCGCACACACCACCAACTTGGTGGATCTCATCTACTGTGGCCCGGATCAAGACCAAGTCAAGATGAGCGACGGTATTCTGGCAGACATCTCCCCCACCCTGCTCAGCCTGCTCGGCATCGCCCAGCCCGCTGAAATGACCGGCCATAGCCTCGTCTCCAAATAATTTAGGGTAAAATCTCCCCCTTTCAGGCGCAAATCGGCCCTCAAAAGCCCATTTGCGCCTCTTTTTTACAAAAAAATTACAAATTTTTCACATTTTCACAAAATAAAGCTTGCATTCATCTCCAAAACCTGCTACTATTGCTGCGCACCCAGTGCAAAGCACGAGTAGCTCAGTGGTAGAGCGGCTGTCTTACACACAGTTGGTCAGGAGTTCGAATCTCTTCTCGTGTATTCACCGAGCCTGCTTTCCGACACAATTTGGAAAGCAGGTTTTTTAGTTTATCGCCCTATATTTCTTGGGGCAAGCCCAAAAACTCCACAATATTAGACGAAGAACCAAGAATCCTCAACTTTCATAAAGTGCATTTTTTTCACTCTATTGTTCTTTTTTGCACATGACAACAAAAAAAGAGCAAAAAAACATATTGACATTTATCAAACATTGCCATCCCATAGAGGCACGATAACGAGCCTCTATGGCGCATGATTGCTGGATGTATGGATGATTTTCTTTGAAAAAAGGTTTCATTGCCATCCCATAAAATCGAATAGGGAAACCAGCCGTCCGGCAAATAAAAATACCAGATGACAAAAATGGTGTTTTGGAATTGCCTGGTTACAACTCATAATCGGGGTGTGAAAAAACAAAACCAAAACACCACGGAGAGACTAACAGTATTGGGGCAGTTTTGCAAGCTTATTCCGAAATATAGCCTTGCGAGTGTGTGCGCAGAACTGAACAAAGAAGGAATCCAGATTGCAGCCCGGGCGTTCAGTATATGGAGTCATATCGTCAGTATGATTTATTGCCACATGGCTCATTGTATCAGTCTTAATGATATATGCGATGGTTTGCAGAACTTTAAAGGTAATCTTAACGATATCCGGAATGCAACCGCACCACATCGCAACACTTTGTCACACGCTAATCGTACACGGGATATCGCGCTGATTAAGAAGCTTTTCTGGAAAACTGTCGAGCATTACCAGCAGACGCATCCGAAGTTTTTCACTCAGGGAGGGAGAAGTTATTTCAGGCTGCCACGGCGCTTCAAGCGAGCCATCAGGGCTATTGATTCCACGACGATTGAATTGATAGCCAAATGCATGGACTGGGCTAAACACAGGAAACACAAAGCCGCTGCAAAAGTACATGTTGCCCTCGACTTGATCTCTTTCATACCCATACGCGTGGTTACGGATTCGGCAAATCATCATGATGGCAGTTACATGAGTGAGTTGTGCGGAAACATGAAGTCCGGAGACATAGCAGTGATGGACAGGGCATATGTGGATTATCTGCAACTGAACACTTTGACTGAACAAGGGGTATTCTGGGTAACCAGAAGCAAGTCCAATATGAAAGTCAAGGTCATCAAGCAGCTCAATAAAGGAAAGCAAAACGCCCCCGTGGATGGTAAGCCCCCCCCATTATCCAATCATATTAAAAGATGAGGAAGTAGAGCTTACAGGGAGAAAAAGCCATAAACGTTACCCTCGAAGCTTCAGACATGTCTCAGCTAAAGTTCTGGATAGCAATGGCAAGGAAATAACCGTCAGTTTCCTGAGCAATAATGTGGACTGGGCTGCCTCCAGCATATGTGACTTGTATCGCTGCCGATGGGGCATCGAGACTTTCTTCAAGGAAATCAAGCAAACGCTTCAGATACGCACCTTTGTAGGCTTTAGCCGGAATGCCATAGAATGGCAGATATGGAGTGCTCTGCTGACATACCTGCTGATGCGCATCATGGCCTTCCTGAGTGAATGGAAGCGAGATTTCAAACACTTTTTCACATTGATGAAAGGAGCCCTTTGGGCGAAACGCACAGTAAGAGTCATCGTCTCTAGATATGGGACAGCAGGAGAATCTCCACCGGAGGGGCTCGACCAGTTGCCCCCTGATTTGCCGGGGATCAACTGGGCTACGGTTTTATGATATGGGACAGCAGCGTCCGCAAAAGCAATCAGATGGGCATAGTTCCTAAACCTTTTTTCAAATAAAATCCCCCATAACTCCAGTAATCATGCACTACAGAGGCGTAACCTTATGCCCCTGTGGGATGGTAATGATTTTGACTCGCTATAGCTACCACCTCGCGCGTGGGCGGTGTGCGTACGAGCTGGTGCGGGTATATCTCTTTTTAAATGAGATATGCTGTTTTTATATGTACGTCAGGCATGACACGTAACTGGGGTGGAAGTCCCCAATGAGCCGCTGACAGGGCGGAATCAAACAGCCAAAGGCAACTGCGTCACAGTAATGTGGGGTGGGGAGGAAGCCGGAGGCGAAACACAGACAGGATGA
>JAFQDN010000085.1 GCA_017415995.1 Akkermansia sp.
CGGCTCCGTGCAGAATCTGCGTGGTGAGCTCGGCATCGGTGCCTCCCACAAGTGCAGCGACAGTACGCTGGTATTCGGAGAATTGAGCTTTGTGGGCGACATGGTGCGCAACAACCCCACCGCCGACCTTGGCGGCATGCGTCTGCGTGGCTCCAATCCCGGCCGTGCGGGCATCAACCTGAGCGTAGGCGCCGCCCATCGTCTCTCCGACGACTGGAGCCTCAACGCCTCCTACTCCTTCGAGCTCATGCAGAATGTAACCAGTCACAGCCTGAACGTAGGCGCAAGCTATTCTTTCTAAAGACGGAAGAAAAAGATATTGGATGCGGTGTCTCCATTCGAGGGCGCCGTATTCTCTCCTTGTGTACCTCGTCAATCCCAATCAACCTGATACCGAAGTTAAAAAACAAAAAAGGAGTGAACAAAAAGCAGCGTTGGGGCGTCCTGATGATAACGAAAAGTAATAGGAGATGAAATTCGAGAAGAAAGAGAAAAGCGTGGAGCCCGGGTGCGCATTGCATAAAGCTGTAGCGGAGGGAGATATAGCCGGATTGCAAAGTTTGTTGCAGACGGTAACAAATGTGAATGAGACAGACCGAGCAGGGAACACGGCATTGCATGTGGCAGCCTGTTGTCATGATGGCGAGGCGGTGCGCTTGCTGCTGGATGCGGGAGCCGATATGAATGCGCGCAATGCCTTGGGGTTTACACCGTTGGATTTGTGTGATGAGGAACAGGACGGTACGGTGTGTGTGCTGTACCGGGAATAAAAAGGGGGGCCCGGGCTGCGGAATGATAACGGCGTGCAGAAAATGAGCTTCCGCACGCCGTTTGATGCAAGGGGGTAAATGCGTGAGCCTTACTCCGCAGTGCCACCGAGGACACCGCCAAGCATGACGATGGAGGCAATGAGCGTTTGTGAACCGTAGAACGCGGGGTCGGCATTCTTCAGGCGATCCACTTGGGCAACCATTTCTTGCATGATGTGCTCACGCTCCGCAAACCAGGTGTTAATTTTCTCTTGATCCTCGGGAGAAGGCTGGGGGAGGGAGCTGAAGCTCAGGGCAGCCTGCTCCAAGGGGCGCAGCTTGGGTTGAATGGCCTCGCCTGCGGCCTCGGCGCTGTCTTCATCCTGAGCGGAAGCCAACATCGCATTGATTTCCTCCACGATATCGAACATCTTTTGCAGGGGCTCTGTGTACTGAGCCAAGGAATCGGCGGGTGCCGGAGCTATGGATATGGGGGCATCTGCAGCAACAGAGAAGGGAACAACGGCTGCACCAAGCAGGGCGGAAATAGCAATGCGTGTAATCATGCGGCGCATATTAGCATGTTTTTTGCCACTTAACAAGTCCGGTGTATGTCAGAAAATGCCGAAAAAATGGCATGAGCGTTTTTTTCTGCTTCACAAGCAGCCAAAAGCGGGTATAATGACTGCGTTCAAGTTTTTTTTATTATGAAAATCTGGTTTGATGGCAAGTTGGTAGATCAAGACGAGGCTAAGGTTTCCGTGTTTGATCATGGCACTCTGTACGGAGATGGCGTATTTGAAGGAATCCGCTTTTACTCCGGTAAGGTATTCCGCCTGCAGGAGCACATTGTGCGCTTGTTTGACTCCATGCGTTACCTGATGATTGATTGCCCGTGGAGTTTTGAGGAGGTGTGCGCCGCTACGGAGGAAACCGTGGCTGCCAGCGGCCTGACGGATGGCTACATTCGCCTGGTGGTGACGCGTGGCGTGGGTGATTTGGGGCTTAACCCCCGCAATTGCCCGAAGCCCAGCATGTTCATCATCGTGCAGAATATCGCTCTGTACCCCAAGGAGATGTACGAGAAGGGCCTGAGCATGATTACCTCTTCTTTCCGTCGCCCGAACCCGGATATCCTGTGCCAGCAGGTGAAGAGCCTGAACTACCTCAACGGTATTTCCGCCAAGATTGAGGCTGTGCAACAGGGTGCCGGTGAGGCGCTGATGCTCAACCAGCGCGGCAATGTGGCTGAGTGCACGGGCGATAACATCTTTATTGTGCGCAACGGTGTGGTGATGACGCCTCCGCTTACGGAGGGCGCTCTGGGTGGCATTACCCGCCACGCCGTGATGGATATTTGTGCCGAGCTCGGTATTCCCTGCGAGGAGCGCGTTATGAACCGCTTTGATATTATAGGCGCGGATGAGTGTTTCCTGACCGGTACGGCAGCGGAAGTGATTGCTGCCACCTCCTTGGATGGCCGTACCATTGGTACCGGGAAAGCAGGCCCCATCACTCGTCGCATATTGGAGCGCTTCCATACCTTGGTGCGCGAGTAATGATTGAAGTCTGATTTTAACACTGACCGCGGAGAGAGGAGTCAACGATTTTGTGCCTCTCTCTGCGTTTTTACGTATGATGGAAACACTGTATAAAGGCGAGTTCCTTAACATGGTACGTGAGGGGCGATGGGAGTATTGCGAGCGCGTGAACAGTACCCCCGCTGTGATGATTTTTGCCTGCACGGCTGATGATAAAGTTCTGCTGGTGGAGGAGTTTCGTCCCCCCATCGGTAAGCAGAGCCTTTGTTTTCCTGCCGGATTAAGCGGAGACGAGGGACCGGAGAGCGATATAGTGGCAGCCCGGCGGGAGTTGCTGGAGGAAACCGGCTATGAGGCTCAAACAATGCGTTTTCTCTTTACCGGCCCGTCATCACCCGGTCTGACCTCGGAGACGCTTTCATTTTATCTTGCGACAGGTTTGCATAAGGTGGCAAGCGGAGGTGGTGTGGACAATGAAAATATAACCGTGCATGAGGTGCCGTTGGCTGATATCGATGCTTGGCTGGCCGAGCAAACCGCTGCCGGTAAATCCGTAGATCCCCGTATATACACCGGGCTTTATTTTATTTTGAAAAACCGCTGATGTGAGGCGCATGGGGTTTTACAAGACAAGCCCCATGATAAGCATGCCTGTAACAACGCCGTAAATACTCAGGTGGTGGTGCCCCCAGCGCTCCGCCATCGGTAGAAGCTCATCGAATGAAATGAATACCATGATGCCCGCCACCAGTGCAAAAAGCACTGCCAGTAGGGCGGGGCTCAGGAAGGGGATGAGTGCCAGCATGCAGACCAGTGCCCCAATCGGTTCTGCCAAGCCTGTGAGCGTGCCTATCCAAAATGCTTTTTTGCGACTCCCGGTGCCGTAAAGCAGGGGAACCGCCACGGTGATGCCCTCCGGTATGTTGTGAATGGCAACTGCCAGAGCCACAGAGGCTGCTATGCTCCCGCTGTCGAACGCTGCTGCAACAGTTGCCATGCCTTCCGGAAAGTTATGAACGCCAATGGCTATGGCAAAAAGGAAAGCGGAGCGGCGTACCCGCTGTTTTACCCTGTTGCGACATTCTTCCGTGGTACAGCGACTCAGGCTGTCGAGCTCCGACAAACTCAGCACCTCGTGAGGGTTTTCATCCTCGGGTACCAAGTGGTCAATGAGGCTGGCCGCTGCCATGCCACCGAAAAACGCGCCCAGAACAATCCACTTGCTGCCGGTGGTGCCATCCAGTAGCTCAGAGGCTGCGGGCATCAGCTCCATGAATGAGATGTACACCATGACGCCGGCACTGGCGCCGAGCGCATAGGTGAGCATGCGTGTGTCTGTTTTCTTCAGAAACAAGGCAATGGCTGCTCCTACGCCGGTGCATAATCCTGCCAAGAGCGACATCAGGCCTCCCATCAGCAGTTGTTCATTCAGCTCCCATGACATGCCCTGCTTTTACCCTCATGTGGCCATCTTGTCAAGTAGAATCATTCGGAATACGCGTGTTCCGTGTACTTTTAGCTTTACTTTGAGCCGTAGAAAGCGTAGGATAAGGATGTAACCCCTTTGCTTTTACCGATGATGAAAATACAGGCAAACCGCATCAAAAAACTCATAGCATACCCGGCCTTGGCTGCGGTGGCGGGCGCGTGTTCTGCCCTTGCAGCCGAGCCTCAGCTTCCACCGGGGGAGCCCCCACCGCCGCCACCGCCTCCTAAGCGCCCACCGCAACCATTTTCCGGAGTGGTTGCCCCGCCGTGCCCGAACGATGCGGAGCGTGAGACCCCGCGCCGTGATGAAAAAACACAACGGCAGCAGCCGGTGAGAATTCCGCACAATGCAGTGGGCTCAGTGCCTTACACACCCCCTGCCAAGGCACCTGAGCGTGGCGAAAAACAGTAGAATCACGTATTGCCTCCAATTTCCGAGAGGGGTGGTTATGCCGGGTGCGAAAAGCAAAAATCCACTTTTTACGAAGTAAAACGATAGTATAACGCAGAATGGGCGTGACAAATCCCCTCATTCGAGTTAAAGTAACTGCATGCACTATACACCGTACACATTGTATCCCGTGGGCGCTCTGAGCGCACGTTCTGCCGCACAACCCCGACATGGCGTTTTGCTGCGCGGCGATAACGGCGGCTATGCCTGCTTGCAATCCTGGCCCGAGCTGGGAGATGCTCCGCTTGAATACGAGTTGGATGCCCTGCGTGAAGGCTCGCCGCTTAAATTAGGCGTACGCGCACTCAAGTGTATAGAGTTGGATGGTGCAGCACGCGCGGCGGGTGTGAACTTGTTTGATGGGCTCTGTGTACCGCGCAGCCACGCCACCCTGACGGTAAGTGCCACACCCTCTCAGGTGTACAACTTACACCAGCGCGGTTTCCGCGTGGGTAAGATTAAAGTGGTGCCCAAGCTGGCAGCCACGGTGGAGCGCCTCACCAACTTGGCCTCCATGGTGCCGGATTGGAAGTGGCGCGTGGATTTCAACAGCACGTTGTCGCCGGAGGAGTCACTGAAGTTCTGGGACATGCTTTCCGATGCCATGAAGGAGCGCATTGACTTTGTGGAAGACCCCTGTTACTACGATGTCAACGTATGGCAGAGCTTGCAGGATGCCGGCATGCCCTTAGGGTATGATATGCCCGTGCAGGAGGCCAGTGGCAATATTCCCGCCCGCACCACCAAGCCTATGATGCGCTTGGTGAAACCCGCACGCCACTACAGTAATAGCGGACTGCCGGTGTTTACCACCTATTTGGACCACCCGCTCGGCCAGTGCTGGGCTGCCTACAATGCGGCCAAGTTCTACACCGGCAAACCGGAGGAGGAAATTCCTCTGTGTGGCTTGGTAACGCACCATGTGTACCGCCCCAACGCTTTCTCGGAGGTGCTCGGCATGGATATTTCTCCGGAGTTTAAGGTGCCGGCGGGTACCGGGCTCGGGTTTGATTCCCTGCTGGCGGCTTTGCCGTGGAAGAAGCTCTGATTTGCCGTTTTTTTTGATACATATACCATTTTGGAGGCGAGGTCACAAGATCTCGCCTCTATTCGTGTACGTCAGGCATGACGCGCAACTGGGGTGGAAGTCCCCAATGAGCCGCTGACAGGGCGGAATCAAATAGCCAAAGGCAACTGCGCCACAGTAATGTGGGGTGGGAAGGAAGCCGGAGGCGAAACACAGACAGGATGA
>JAFQDN010000086.1 GCA_017415995.1 Akkermansia sp.
AAGGCGTTATGGATGAAGAGAAAATAAGATTAGCACAACTGGATATTTAAGGTTACAAAAATGCTCCCCACTGTCTTTGCTGATGGTGGGGGGATTTGTTATTTATGGGGATTTGCTGCACCTATTTGGTAGGACAGAGCCTAAACTTTTTATCGGAACTTTCTATTAGTGCTTACTTTGCTTGACCGAGCCCAGAATAGCATTTTTTTGGAATCAAAGCAACCCTTTTTCAAGCATTTCGCTTTATGTGTTCGCTCACTCCCACCTTCGTAGGCGGACTTGGTATGGGAACTTGTTTCGCTTTAAAATTCTCGTGTTTAATTTATTGAGTACGTAAATGTTATTCCTTTAAAAATTGCCGAGTCCTTATGTTTTGATGAAATTGTAGACTGCTCAATTATATAGTAAAAGCATACAAACTGAATTAAGTATCACTGCTTTGCCAACGCCTTGCAGGCTGCGCGGTTGATTTTGCCGGTTGCGGTGCGGGGAAGGGTGCAATGGATGATGGTGAGCGGCTTGTGGTATTTTGGTAAGGTGGCTATGGCCGCTGTTAAGTCTGATACCGCAGCGGACGGACCTTCCCAGAGCAGAGCAATGCTTTGCCCAAGGCGGGGGTGAGGCTGCGGAACCACGGCAAGTTGAAGCCCGGTACGGGCAGTCAGTTGCATTTCCACCTCTTCGGCTTGAATTTTGATACCTCCGCTGTTGATGACGCTGTCGACGCGACCGAGAATGCAGAAAGAACCGTCCGGACGGAGTTCCGCCAAGTCATTTGTTTCCACTACAGAGGCTGTAGAATAGGGGGTGTGGATGATGAGTGTTCCGCGCGCGGAAAGTTCGGTTTTTATGCCGGGAAGGGGGGTGTAGTATGGGGAGCGATGCGGTCCATTCACCATTCGGAGTGCTATATGACTGAGGGTTTCCGTCATGCCGTATGAGGCATAAATATCCGATGGACATGATTGTAGATTTTCCTCCAAAACGGGGTCAATGAAACCTCCTCCTAACAGAATGGTGCGGGCTTTTGCTAACTGTTGAATGCCGTTTTCTTCCGCTATGGTGGTAGCTGCTTGGAGTGGTACAAGCGCGGCAAAATCCACTGATTCCTGAATGTCTGCAAGCGGTGTGGAGCAGGGGGGTGTTGTCCGGAGATTCATCCCGGAAACGAGAGCTCTCACCACCATCATTTTGCCGGCAATGTAGCGCAGCGGTAAGCACAGTAGCGCTTGACTGTTGTGGTCCAGCCTGAACACGGCACATGTTCGCTTTGCGCTGAGCAATAAATCCGACCGCGCTGCCGTGAATACTCCGGGAGTACCGGTGGACCCGGATGTTTGTAATTGAATGCCGGGAGAGTCGGACCACCATTCGCGGAGGAATTCCTGCAGCTCGGGGCTGATGTTGCAGCTGTTAAGAGAATATTTGTCGACGTCTCGACCATTGATGCAAATTCTCTGCATGGCTCAGAGTTGAAATCTGTGGTGCACCATAACGTTGAAGTACTCTCCTGCTCCGCCCTCGGCAATCAGGTGCCTATCTTCCGGCTTGTTCATGTCTGCCAAGGGCGCCATGAAATCACGCTGGCTCATGTAGTGAACAATGTCGTCATGACAACCTTTTGCCATGTTGATGAGATCCGTGAAGTTGACGTCTGCCGTAATATCGCATCTGCCGGCCAAAGGCGCCAGCTCATCTGCTGAGAGGAGAGTGTGGGCTTTGTATCCTCGCAGGGAGCCGGCGGGACGTCTGTAGTACAGCTTTTCCACGGTTTGTCCGTAATCAATAGTCAGCATAACACCGCTTTTCCAGTGCTTTTGCCACTCAGCAAACCATTTGGCGTAGCTTTCATGTACCTCGATGACTTGACCCTCCTTTGCCCAAAAATTGAAGGCGGTTGAAGCCGGGAGTGGTTGTTTATCCGCTTGTCGAATGACGTGTCCGTCAATCACAGCCAGACCGAGTTCCAGCCACTCACCTCCTTGGAAAACAAATTGGCGTGCCGGAAAGGCGTCCGGTAATTCGTTGCTGAAAATAAAAGCTTTTCCTCCTACCCGTTTGAGTGCTTTTTCCATGGAGCTGTATACGGAAACTGCAGTGCCGGCAACCATCCCTTGCAGGTTGCGCAGAGCATTGGAGCGGTCTACCATGATGTATTTGGTAAACATTTTCTCCCATAACGAGAACTCGCGACGGATGGCCATAGCCATATCTCCATTGCCTCCGCCGATTTCTATAATGGGAAGCCGTGTTCCTGCTTCCTTACAGCTTTTTCGCCACAGGTTTACAATACAACGAGCCGGAAGGCTGCTCATGGTGGCCGCCGTGGAGAAATCACCTCTGAACCCGATGCCCGGTATGTTTTTGCTGTAGTAGCCTTCATCCTCATCATAGAGCGCCAGCTCCATGAAGCTCGCCATGGAAATCCAATTGCCGTTTGCGAGAATGTGAGGGGCTATATTCATGCGCGATTCATTTATAGGGAAAGATCCAACATGCGTTGCAGAGGCAATTCAGCGCGTTTGCGGAGCTCCTCTTCAATGCGAACCTCCGGTGCCATATCTCGCAGACAATTGCGGAGTTTCTCCAAGGTGTTGAGCTTCATATATTCGCACTCGTTGCATGAGCATTTCTCAACACCGAGCCCTATAAACTCTTTGCCGGGAACGAGTTTGCGCAAGCGGTGCAGAATCCCGCTCTCCGTTGCAATGATGAATTGCTTGGCTGCGCTCTCTTTGCAGTACGGAATCATTTTTTCCGTGGAGCAGATGTGGTCTGCCAATAACCGTATAGGTTCTTGGCACTCCGGGTGGCATACAATCTCGGCATCCGGGTACTGTGCTTTCATTTCCAGTACTTTATCACGCGTGAAACGCTCGTGTACATGGCATGCCCCGTTCCATAAGGTCATTTCTCGTCCGACTTTTCGAGCGGTCCATGCCCCTAAGTTGCGATCCGGCACAAACAGAATGGGGCGATCTGCGGGGGCTGTTTCAATGATGCGCTGGGAATTTCCACTTGTTACGATAACGTCAGCAAGCGCTTTTACGCCGATGGAACAGTTGATGTATGCCACCACGTAGTAATTCTTATCTGCATGCTCGCGCAAAAACGCTTCCAGCTCCTCCGCCGGGCAGGATTGTTCCAATGAACAAGCTGCGTTTGTGTCCGGCAGAAGTACCGTGCGGGTGGGATTAAGTATGCATGCTGTCTCTGCCATGAAGTGCACTCCGCAGAATACGATGACGTCGCACTGCGCTTCCTGCGCTTTCCTCGCCAGAGCAAGGGAATCTCCTACAAAATCAGCTAAGTCCTGAATCTCAGGGCGTTGGTAGCTGTGAGCAAGAATGACCGCGTTTCTTTCAGCTTTGAGAGCCTGTATCTCCTGAATCAGATCCTGACTTGTCATGCGCAGAGCCTACCATTTGACTATGTTTTTGTCAAACAAAAACGGCTGTGTTTTGCCGCTTTTCATATTCGTTTTGTTGTATTCAATACGGGAAGACATATTTTTCACTTGCAAGGTGAAAGGATAGAGGCTAGAATATGCGTTGTCTGAACGAATGCGCAACCGGATATGAAATTACACCGATTCCTTACGATACTGTTGGCCGCCGGGCTTGCTCTGGCTCCTGCCGTAGATGCAGCTCCTAAAAAGAAAAAATCTCGCGGGAAGAAAACTGCGCCCACCCCGGCCAAAACAGAAGCTCCTGAAAAAAAAGCTGACCCTTCCGCGCCGGAAAATCATGAAGAAGCATATCAGAAGTTTTTTGCCGCATTGGAAAAACAATACAAGGAAAACGGATATGACACTTGTCCGGCTCTTACGATTGCCCTGTTGGCTACCGGAGATGAGTTCTGCGTAGAATCTTGGATGCAACGCGCCGCCAAAGAGGGTAATGCTGTTGCCATTCACCACATTGCAACAAAAAATCTTTTTTACGTCCCCAAATCTCAGTATTTGTCGCCGGAAGTCAAGGCATCCGTTGCTATGTTGAAGAAAGCATCGGACATGAAGTACACGCCATCCATGGTAGATTACAGTGCATTTTTACGTGAGGGCATTGGCGTGATTAAGAATGAGGCGGAGGCTGACCGCGTTTTGCTGGAAGCCTGCCGTTCCGGTAGTTTTGAGACCCGCTTTTCGTGGCTTATGCAGACAAAACGGTTGGAGACCTATGCCGATTTGGAGCGCCCCGAGGTGAAATCCGAGATTGAGCGCGGTAATCATTACATCCAGTACTTCATGAGCCAGAAAGCCCCGGATAAAGCAACGGCTGTGTCCATGTTGACACAAGCAGCCCGTAGGGGGAATGACCGCGCTATGTTTGAGTTGTCCGCACGCCTTTCCACTACTGATATTAAGGCAAGTTATCAGTTCTTGCGCTTGGCTGTGCAGTATCACAACCCGGATGCCATGCACCACATGGGCAATCTTCTGCTGGCTCCTACGGCGGAGTTGACCAGGCAGCTCGGTATCAAGAAAAATGAGGCATCTGCCATTACTTTCCTGAAGGTTGCTTCTATGCTTGGTGACAACGCCAGCCGAGTCAAGCTCTCTCACTTCTATTACTCCGGAGTATACGGATTGCCCAAGGATGATGTAAAGGCGTACAGGCATCTTGCGATTGCTTCCGTGGTTCGCCCGGATCCCGCCGTTTATGCCGCCCAAGGGTTCATGTTGATGAGTGGTATGGGCGTGGAAAAAGATGTTGAAAAAGGCTTGCCTTTGTTGCAGAAGGCTGTCGAGTTAAAGTATCCCTATGCCGTTGCTTTGCTTGCTTATTGTTACTTCCGTGGTATTGGGGTGGAGTCCAATGCTCAACAGGCTTTGTACTATTTAGAGAGTATGGCTGTGCGTAACTTTCCCATGGCGTTCGTCTACATGGCTCTCATGTATGATGAAGGTGGCGCCGGTCTGGAAAAGAACCCTGAGCGTGTAAAATATTTCCTCGGCCATGCCGAATTGGGGATGAAAGGCCGTGCTCAGGAGTGCTTTGATGAGTACAAACGTAGGTATGGTAAGTGGCAGTTGGCTCCCATCGGTTTTTAATTTAATCAAAAAATAAAACCTTTTTTTGTTCTTAACTAAACACAATATCTGGTTTCACTTTTGAAAAAATGTGGCCGGATATTGTGTTTTTTCTTTAATTTTTTTTCAGAGGAAAACTTTGAGTTGCAAAAAAAGGCTTGCCATGTCAATGGTTTTCTGCTAGTATGAGCCTGCCGTACACTCAAAACGGCAGCGTCTGCCTGTTATGTCAGGTTGAATTTTCACCGCTAAAAATGATGAAAACAGCAAAAACACTTATCAAAAGCATCGTAGTGCTGCTTGCTTCGGCCGTTTTCTGTGCCCCCGGTGCAGAGGCCGCTACGCGGAGCGTCAGCTCGGGCTTCATCATGCCTGCTGCGCCGTCCCCTTCAGCCAAGCCCAATCCCAAGTTGCCGAACCTCGGCAGGGATAAGCATGGCATGCCGTTCTATCACCCCTCTCAGCGTAATCGAGTTGTTCGCACAACCGCCTACACCCATTCGGAAAGTGACCACTTGGCATACGGCCCTCGTAATGCCATCGGTACTTCCCTGAAGTACACGGAGCAGGTCCGAAGCGCTGCAGCTGATTGGTCCGTATATCCTCTCGGCACTCGCTTCAAGATTAAGGGTCAGCCCTACATTTACGTGGTGGATGATTATGGCAGTGCGTTGGTTGATACAGGTACGATTGATATCTACCAGCCCACGAAGGAGTTGATGCACCGCTGGGGTCGTCGTATCGTGGAAATCCAAATTATTCAGTGGGGCTCTGCTGAACTCAGTATGCAGAAGCTTTCGGATCGTCGTGGCTATAGTCACTGCCGTAAAATGCATGCCTCTCTGGAACAACAACAAAGACATCGCAAAACGGCTCGCCGTCGCTGACAATAGCTGTTTGCGTGATGTGAAAACGCCCGTTCTCCGACATGCCCGGAGCGCGGGCGTTTTTTTGTGAAGAAATTTTGCCATGGCTTAATATTGGCTTGAGTGGTTGGCAAAAATGGAGTATAATCTCGCCACGCGCATGATTGGAGATACGCTACAGTTAGGGTTGGCAGGCCTTGGTACCGTCGGAACCGGGGTGTATGAGACTCTGTGCCGTAACTACGAGTTGTTGGAGGCTAGGGCTCAGATTTCATTTGCAGTTAAAAAGGTTGCGGTCAACAATATACACCGTGAGCGTGATTTGAAGATTGACCCTGCGTTGTTGACGTCCGATTGGCGAGAGTTGGTGGACGATGCTGATATTGATATCATTATTGAGCTTATCGGTGGGACAACGGAGGCTTACAAACTCATCAAAGCTGCGTTGGAAGCAGGGAAGCCCGTTGTGACCGGTAATAAGGCCGTTTTGGCTGAGTACGGCAGCGAGTTGTTCAAGCTTTCTTCTGAAAAGGGGACTCCTCTTTATTTTGAAGCTTCCTGCGGGGGAGGTATTCCCATTGTGCAGAGCCTTCAGAATTCCCTTATTTGCAACAAGGTTGAATCCATTGCCGGTATCATCAACGGTACCAGTAATTACATCCTCACCAGCATGAAAGATAAGGGAATGCCTTTCCGCGAGGCTTTGGAACAGGCTCAGGCTCTCGGCTTTGCTGAAGCGGACCCGTCTTTCGATATAAACGGGTGGGATGCTGCTCATAAGGCTCTCATTTTAGCCATGTTGGCTTATGGAACTCCTCTCAATCCCGATAAGATTGCCGTGTATGGTATTGAGCGGGTGGAAAGTGTGGACTTTGTATTGGCTGACAGGCTGGGGTACACTATTAAGCTGTTAGTTGTCATCAAACACCATGCTCAGCAGGATGCGTTGGAGTTGCGCGTGCAACCCAGTTTTGTCCCCAAAGACCACTTGTTGGCCAAGGTGGATGGCGTGTTCAATGCCATTGCTGTAAAGGGCGATATTGTGGGTGAATCTATTTTCTATGGAAGAGGTGCCGGTAAAAACCCGACGGCCAGCGCCGTCATCGGTGATATTGTGCTGGCTATGCGTGAGTGCCGCCTTTCCGGTTATCATACCGGTTTCCAGCCCTACACCAAGGAGCTGAGTATCATGCCGATGAACGAAACGGTGACCCCTTACTATGTGCGCTTCCGCGTGCAGGACCGTCCCGGTGTCATTGCGGCTATTGCTGCCATGTTTGCCAAGTATGATGTGGACATCTCCGCCACAACCTCCACCAACGAATCCGTGGATTCTAACGGAGTGCGCTGGAATCACTTGGTGTTTATGGTGCATGCTTGCAAGTGGGTCCGCCTTAAGTATGTATTGCGCGAGTTGACGGGTAATGAGAACATAGACCGTCATCCCGTTGTCTTCCGTATTGAAACCTTTAACGACTGATTGATGATTATATGGCACTGATTGTACAGAAATATGGCGGTTCCTCCGTGGGCACGATTGACCGTATTCGCAACGTCGCGCGCAGACTCATTGAAACCAAGCAGGCCGGTAATAAAGTAGTTGCCGTTATTTCTGCCATGAGTGGCGTAACGGACAAGCTTATTGCGTTGGCTCATGAAGTGATGGACAATCCTCCCGACCGCGAGTTGGATATGCTCTTGGCTACCGGTGAGCAGCAGTCCATTGCTCTGCTTTGCATGGCTATTACGGACATGGGCTATAAGGCTCGCAGCTTTACCGGTGCTCAAGCCGGAATTTGTACATACGGCAGCCATACTCGTGGGCGTATCGATAATATTCAGCCTGAAAAAGTAATCGCAGCATTGGAGGAAGATTGCATTGTTGTATGCGCCGGATTCCAAGGCGTTACCAAGGATGGCACCATTCACACCCTTGGTCGAGGCGGCTCCGATTTGTCAGCCATAGCCATGGCCGCAGCCGTGAAGGCCGACCTTTGCCAGATTTACACAGATGTAGACGGCGTTTACACCTGTGATCCGCGTGTGGTGAAAGATGCACGCAAAATCCCTGTGCTTTCCTATGAAGAGATGCTGGAAATGGCCTCCAGCGGCTCCAAAGTTATGCAGGCCCGCTCCGTCGAGTTCGCTAAAAAGTTCGGCGTTGTGTTTGAAGTCCGCAATTCTATGAATTCTAACCCCGGTACCATTGTGCAAGAAGAAAATTCCGCTATGGAGTCGCTCGTAGTACGAGGCGTCTCAATCGAACGTAATCAAGCCCGTGTGACGGTTTCCGGCATTACGGCTCCCGTGGCATACACCGCACTTATTCTCTCCGCCTTGGCAAAGGCTGAGATTAATGTGGATATGATTGTTGCCAATACCGCTCATGACGGTCAGGCTCGTCAATCCTTTACCATGAATATGAGTGATTTGGGCGCTGCTCAAGCTGCTCTCAAAGCCTTGTTACCCACCCTTGGCCCCTCTGCTAAATTGGAAACTGAAGCCGGCTTAGCTAAACTTTCCGTTGTGGGTGTTGGCATGCGCTCCAACTCGGGTGTGGCTGCCACCGTGTTCCGTGCTTTGGCTGATGCGGGAATTCAGACCGGCATGATTGCTACCTCCGAAATTCGCATTACCACCACGGTAGAAGCTGCTGATATTGAGATGGCCGCCCGCGTTGTGCACGCTGCATTCAATCTGGATCACGTCGCGGATTAATCGTTTCTTTCATCATCTGTTTTTCTCGTAAATGCCGTTGTCTACGGAACATAATCCCGCGCCCTCGGACTCCTCTGAGGAGCAGATGGAGTTCAAACCCGTCGTCAAATACGCTGCCATCGGGTTAGCTGTAGCTGCATTGCTTGGGGTTGAGTATGCCACCTACCGGTTCGGCTTCTCTTCCGGCTATGTGGAGGGTGTGAACTCCGGAGAGGTCTCAGCCAGCGTGAATGTGATGGCTGTGGATAACCTGCGCCACTTTATGCAGGTGTCTACTGCGGATGATGCTGCACTGCTGGAGACGGTTCGCAACCGCGAGTCCTCTCTCGCTTGGATTAATGATGCATCCGTACGCAAAGAGGCAGAGTGGACACTGGCACAAACACTTGTTACGCGTGGCCTTACTATAGAGGCCCACGATATGCTGCAACAGTTACTGCCAACGGTGGAGGAGTGTGATGAGGTGTGGCTGCGCCGTGCCTTGCTCGTTGCTCGTGCGTTGGCGGATGAAAAACATTACAAGGAAGCTGAGGTCTATTATGCCTATGTGACTTCTGTTTACAAACGCGACAAGAAGCAAGCAGAACTTGTTTCCCTGTTGTCGGAGCGCGTTGCCTTATTGCCTGCTTATGTTACAAACACAACTGCTCTGCAGAAGGAACTGACCGCTTATGCCAAACAAGCTGCTCCCTTGGGGCAGAAAGGTAAAGAGCTTTACGCTACTATTTTGGCATGGAAAGGACGCCTGTTCCGTGAAGTCGGTACTCCGGAGGCGCTGCAAAAAGCAAATAAATGTTTTGAACTTGCCTTGCGTGAGGTGGATACAGAGCGTGTCCCGGAATTGGCCGGAGCTTCCGTATGTGTTGCTGCTTTGCTGATTGAGAAAGGTGAGCAAGAACGCGCTGCCATGCTCTTGCGTGATGCTCTTTCCCGTTTGGGGGATAACCCGTCCGGGGCTCCTTACATGTTGCAGGCTCTCCGCGATTTGGCGCGCATCGAACAGGAAAATAACAATATCGATGCTGCCTTGGCTTTGTTGTACAGAGCGGAGGGAATTGCCCTGACTCACGAGCCGGATAACAGTGCTTTCTGGAACTGTCTGTATGACCAACGTGCGTGGCTGAATTTGCAAAAGGGAAACCCGGAAGGTGCGCTTGTGGACTTTGAGAATGCCCTCAATCGCTCCTCTGATATGCCGACCTCGCGCGCTCAACCCTTGGAGGGAGCTGCCCGCAGCTGTATGGACATGGGGCTCATTGACAAGGCTGCCGCTTACCTGACGGAATGCGTGGAAATCCGTAAAACTCATTTTGCGGCAGATTCTGAGTCTTTGGGGCGTGTTTCCTTCCTGCTGGGGCAGATTCATGACATGCGTGGTGAGGTGGCAGAGGCTGCTGCCATGTATGGTTCCGCCGTAGAGCTGCTGCCGGAAAACGGTGCTGCGTCCGGCATAGACCGCATAGCTGCCATGTTTGCGCAAGCCTACGCGCTTTCTCAGCTCAAAAAGTGGTCGGAGTCAGCCGTGGTGTGGGATGCCCTGTTGCATGCCTTACCCGCAGATTCCAACCGCCGTCGCGAGGCTTCTGACCAATTGAATTTGTGTAAACGGCAAGGTGCTGTCCTGCCGGAAGAAGTGGATGCCGAGGAGGCACCCTCAGAATAAAATCGTTTAACTCATATCCCCCCCTGATTCCCTCATGTACCGTCGTTATAAACCGAAACGCAAAAGCAGCAGTCACGCCTTGCCCATTACTGCTGTGTTGTTCACCGTGGTTGCACTCCTGATATGGGGTTTCTTTGCCAAATGGGATGACATGGTCCGCTATGTTAAGGGCGATACCGTTGTCGTTAAGGATGATACGGAAGCTAATAGAAATCTTGATAATTTGTTGGCTGACCTTTCCGGGGACCGTCCGCGTCTCATCAAATTGGCAGAGGACCGCACGAAGCGCCTCGGGTGGATTAAGAGTGATGAAACTCGCCGCAGGTTTCTTTGGGTGCTGGTGAGTCGCTTGGTTGATGAAGGAGAGTGGCATACGGCCAAGCCCATTGTGCCGGAGGTAGAGGCAATCGCTCCGGTGGAGGGGTTGGACCGCATTGCTGCTCTTGCCAAAGAGAAAAAGGATTATGAGTTCCAGCTTAAGTTGGACAAGCAGCTGCAAAATCGCTTGGTAAATGAACCTGCTGAGACGACTCCGTTGTTGCTCAACTCTATCCGCCGCTATGTGGATTCCTGTGAGCAGATGGATAAAAAGAATGAGGCATACCAAGCTCTGGATATTCTGAAGCGTAATCAGGTGAATGCTCGCCTCAAAAGCAATCCGGAGCTCGCCGTCGAGGCTGCTGCCCTCAAACTGCGTTGTGCCGAGGTTTCCGGTGCTTTGCAGGCAGAGTGGGACGAGGTCCGCAACCTCTTGGAGGGGGCCGGTTGGCCCTCTTGCCCCGCAACCGGTAAACTCTTGCTCAACGAGGCTTCCCAGAGCCTGAAAACGGCCGGACGCACCAAGCCGGAGCTGCAAGCCATTCAGGCTAATTTGCTTAAATCTTTGGATTCTTTGCTGAAGTTCCCGGATACGGATCGCCGCTTACCGGAGTGCTACACCCTACTGGGCGACGTGTGCTACCGTTTGGGGCAACATGAGGCTTGTGTGCAGTACATTACCTTGGCAGATGCTTTTGCTCGCGGGTATGGTGTGCGTGATGAAGCGCTCAAGGAAATGGAGCTCAAGCACCGCCGTATGCGTGCCCGCGCCAATGAGGCTCGCGGTGCTATTGCGGAGGCCATGGTGGACTACCGCTACCTCTTGGATAATGAAAAAGACCAAAATGAGGTCTTTAAGAGCCTTTCTTTCATGGCTACCCATGCGCAGGGTGAGGAGAAAATTGTTTTGCTCAAGCGTTGCTGGGATATGCTCAAGGCGAATGAGTCTCTGGTAAAATCCGGCCAGTGGAGCTTTGCTCAAATTGCTAAGGAAATAGCGGATTTCTATGTAACCCGGAAGAGTTATGCTGAGGCCATCAGTTGGGTTAAGGAGTCCGTGCGCATTGTGGAGGAATCTAACCCCGACCTCACGGATGGTAAGGCTCTCCGCGCCCGCTTGAATCTTGCCCTTATTGAGCGCAAGACCGAGCGCAACGACGGACATGCCGTGGAGCGTCTCAAGCTGGTGGTGCGCGCCATCGAGCAGATGGATGAGGAAAGCCGTGCCAAGTTGGACGCTGCGGATCCCAAATTGTACGCGGATGCCGTGCGCGAGTTTGCCCGTACCTATTTGGTCATGGGAGGCAAGTACAATGAGAAGATTGCCCGCCAGGTTATCCGCAAGATTAAGGAACCTGTCCCCACGAAACTTCGCTGAGTTGACGCATGTCCTCGCTCCACAAGAAAAGTCTGATTGCCACGGCTGCCATATTTTGTTGCCGTTTTACCGGTCTGCTGCGTGAGGTTGTTTATACGGCTCTTTTCGGGGCTACTGCGGCATTGGATGCATTCCTGACGGCATTTCGCGTGCCCAATATGCTGCGCGATATGTTTGCTGAGGGAGCTCTTTCCCAGAGCTTCACCAGTGTTATGAGCAAGGAAGAAGCTGCCAACGGAGCTGATGCCGCTTGGAATTTGGCGCATCAGGTGGTTGCTCAGCTCATTTCTCTCATGATGCTGATAGTGGGGGCAGGGGTGCTGTTGTCCGGTGTGTTCATGCAAGCCTTGTACCCGGAGCGTGCTGTGGTGGATGCCGTCCTGCCTCCTGCTGTTTCTGCCCCTGCAGCCTCAACGGTGGATGCCGTATACAAGGGTAGCTCTGTGGATGCCGATGGCCGCACTCATGCGTCTTTTGAACTTGCTGCGCCTATTTGTTTCCAAGGGGAGCAGCTGCTTATCCGTGTTTCTCGGTTGAATAAGCTTACTCCGGGGCAGTCCGTATCTCTTTCCACTTCGGAAAAACCCGCTTCCGGGGCCATTCGCGTGGAAACACAAAGTTTTATGGGGCTGGCTGCAGATTTGTGCCGCATTATGTGGCCGTTCATCATGTTGGCCTCGCTTTCTGCCCTTTGCATGGGGGCGTTAAATGTGTTCGGTATTTTCGGATTGCCGAATTTGGCCAGTGCTGCGTTTAATCTTACTACGGTTATTGTGGGCTGTACTCTTGGTTGGCTGATAGACCCGCATTTTGGTCCGTCTTCCCTGTATGGTTTTGCCATTGCTGTGGTGCTGGGCGGAGCCGCGCAGATTTTAGTGCAGCTGCCTTCCTTGCGTCGCAAAGGCTACCGCCCCAAATGGAAGCTTGGCCTTACTCTTACCGCCGGAAAATTGGTATTTACGGACCCGACGGTACGCCGTGTTTGGTTGCTGATGATTCCCGGTGTGATTGCTGCCGGTATTACACAAACAAACGTTTTCATCAATACCTCCTTCGCTTTGTATCTGCCCGGCGGTTCCGTCACTGCTCTTTCCGGTGCATTCCACCTGTGGCAGTTGCCGGTAGCCCTGTTCGGTGTTGCTGTTGGTATGGTGGTGTTGCCCTCTGTTTCACGCATGTCGTTACAGCGTGGCAATGATGAGATTCCTAATCACTTGGCTTCCGCCTTGCGCTTTGTTGCATTTTTTGCTATTCCTTCTGCAGTTATCCTTGGTTTGTGGGGGGAGGAAGTTGTCAGTATCTTTTTCCAGCGCGGGCGTTTCGATGCCGCTGCATCTCAGCTTACAGGGCAGGTGTTGGCTGCCTTTTGCCTGGGATTGCTCGGCTATGCCGGCATGAAAGTCTTGCAGCCTGTCTTTTTAGCTTTGGAAAAACCATGGGCACCTGCAGGGTTGGCATTGGTAGCTGCATGTATTTCCATAAGCCTCAATTATTGCTTTGTTCATGTGTTTGAGCTGGGCGTTACATGGTTAGCTCTTACAACCTCACTTGTCACGACTCTCAACTTCCTGTTCTATTTCTTCTATTTGCGGCATTTGTTGGGGCACATGGCAGCTAATGTTCTCATCCCCGGGCTTTTACGTATACTCGGAGCCGGTGCTGTATTAGGGGTGCTCTGCTGGCAAACCCGTGAAATCTTCTTCACAGGCTTCTTGGAATGGGGCTTCTTCAGCCGTCTCTCTGCTTTGGCTGTAGCTGGTATTATTGCCGGTGGTATCTATTTGGCCGCCTGTTTCCTCTTCCGTGTCCCGGAGCTGGAAGCCTTCTCCCACCGCTTCCTGAAGCGTAGAAAGTAACCTCGCGCGCCCGGGGGTAAGCTCCCTCGTTGTAATCTCCCTTCTTATTCCGTATCGGCTCTGTATATTTACATCGTCATGCAGTTAGTTACAACCTAATTCTGTGAGGCGCTGCTGTGCCCAATAGTTGCCCATATCAGCGGACTTCCGGTACCACTCTCGGGCAGTTCTGAGGTTTTGCTGTACTCCAATCCCCTCGCTGTAGCACTTGCCTACGTTGTAGAATCCCCAAGTAAACCCGTTGTCTGCGGATTTTTTGTACCAGTGGAATGCTTTTTCCGGGGAGCGTTCTACGCCTTGGTCTGCCGCACGTCCGTCATAGTAGCAATCGCCCACATAGTTCATGCTGTCTGCATCCCCCAGCTCTGCGAGGCGCATGTGAGCCCAAAAGTTACCCATATCAGCGGACTTCTTGTACCACTCTCGGGCAGTTCCGAGGTTTTGCTGTACCCCAATGCCCTCACAGTAGCACTTGCCCACGTTGTAGAATCCCCAAATAAACCCGTTGTCTGCGGATTTTTTGTACCAGTGGAATGCTTTTTCCGGGGAGCGTTCTACGCCTTGGTCTGCCGCACGTCCGTCATAGTAGCAATCGCCCACATAGTTCATGCAATCCGCATCCCCTCGCTCCGCCAACGTCTTACACTTACGGAAATCTCCGGAATCAATGGCTTCTCGCACTTCTCGCGTATCTATTGCGTTGCGTTTTATATCTTCTGCCAAACGCCGGAATTCTTTGTCCAAGGCCTCTTTTACTCGCGCTACGTTTTTCTGATAATTCGTATCAAATCGCAACCGGCTGTTAATTTCTTCCGGGGTAATGCTGCGCGCCGCATATCCGCTGCGTTCTATGGCTGAGTAATAATCCAAGTATTTATAATCGCTCACGTCATCCAATCCGTCTTGGAATGTCAGGCGTATATTGGGTATGCCGTATGAATCCGCCACAATCAGCGCATGCAGTGATGATGCTATGATGGCTGAGCATGAACATATTTCCTCCGCAACGTATTCCGGCTCGCAACGCGGATTGATGAACTTGTAGCGTGCATCATGGCGGTAGGCATCCAAACGCGGCGACGCATAATGTTTGAAATGTGGCACTATACCTATGGGTTTGTAGTGCTGAGGACTCTCTTTTTCCTGACGTTTGGGGAGTACTTCGGATATCAGTAAGCCCGGGTCTCCTACTGTTACATCGGTCGTTATGCCCAGTCTGTCTTTAGTGAGCAACCCTCGCAAAGCATATATCTTGGCGTGGGGGAGGCTCAAGCGCCTGTCCGTCAGTATGCCACTTCCCATAATGAGCGGACTCGCTGAGCTCGGCACTCCTTGTAGTATTGACCCCACCACCAGCAAATCGGCCTTCTCTGCTCCGCTTGTCGGTTCTATATATTCCATTAACCCATAGTGCTTGAGCAACATCGGTGTCAATAAATCCCCGAAGTTGTATACAAACTCAATACACGGCTGACTCCACCAAAAACATTTCATGCTCATGCTATGATTATATGTAAATCGATATCAGTTGCAAGTAAAAATAAAGTATTTTGAGGGTCTTTTTGGGTCTTTAGTGCTGAGACGTCGGCTCCTAGATAAAGAGAAGAGCGAGATATCCCGCAAAAGGCAATGTGAGCTGCCGGGCGTACATCGTAGCGGGACATACTACAAGCCTCGCACAAAAGCCGATGAAGCACCTATAGAAAAGGCCCCGAATGAACTCTACCACAAAGACCCGTGTCCGGGGCTGAGAAAGCTACCGGATATGATGGAGCGACTCTACGGCATAAAGATAGGGGCAAATAATTACTATCTCTGTGTCGTATTAGACTGGGCAAGCCGTGAAGTACTTGGCCGGAGTCTGTCAGATAACATTGGCGTAGAGCGTTTTTGACGCGATTTTTCCGCTTCGATACAGCTCGCGTCGCTTCGCTCCGCGCCCTCGCTACGCTCGGGACGCTGTATCTACGCTACAAAATCGCGCCAAAAATGGATTGACAGACCACTCTTCATTATGCTATAAGAACCTCGTTCT
>JAFQDN010000061.1 GCA_017415995.1 Akkermansia sp.
ATATAAGCATTGTATGCAATACTAATATATTATATTAAAATCACTTGTTTATATGCAGCGTTTTAAGAAATTTATAATCAACAAATAAGATACATTTAATAAATTTTGCATGACACAATCCCCAATGCGTTTGCCCTGCGTATGTACATTCTTTCCTTGATTTTGCATTCCAAAAGTTATATTATGGGCGTGTAAACCAATCTTTTTACATACTATGAAGATTCTTATTACCGGCGGCGCCGGCTTTATCGGCTCCCACATTGCTGAGCACTATCAGGGTGTGGCTGAGGAAATTCGCGTGCTCGACAACCTGCGTACAGGCTACAAGAAGAACTTGGACGGCCTTAATGTCACCTTTATCGAGGGCTCAATCACGGATCGTGAGCTTGTGGCCAAGGCCGTGGAGGGTGTGGATTACATTTTCCACATGGCTGCTCTTGTGTCCGTCCCGGAGTCCATGAGCAAGATTCGTGAGTGCTTGGATTTGAACGTGAACGGTTTGCTTGTAGTGCTGGAGGAAGCTTCCAAGGCAGGCTGCAAGAAGGTGGTGCTTGCTTCTTCCGCTGCTATTTACGGTGATAATCCCGTTGTGCCCAAGGTGGAGACCATGTACCCGGAGCCCAAGAGCCCCTACGGTATCACTAAGCTGGACGGTGAGTACTACATGGATATGTTCCGTACCACGGGTCAAATCAACACCGGTTGCTGCCGTTTCTTCAATGTGTTCGGTCCCCGTCAGGATCCCAAGGGGGCTTACGCCGCTGCCGTACCCATTTTTATGGAGAAGGCTCTCAAGGGCGAGGATATCACCGTGTTCGGTGATGGTGAGCAGACCCGCGATTTCATCTATGTGAAGGATATTGTCGGGGCTTTGGCTTATGTTGCTGAGCATCCGGAGGTTACGGGGGTCAATAATGTGGGCTACGGTGGTCAGATTACCATCAATGACCTTGCCGAGATTATCATCAAGGCTGCCGGCTCTTCATCCAAGGTGGTGCACCTGCCGGAGCGTCCGGGTGATGTCAAGCATTCCCGTGCATGTGCGGATAAGCTCCGTGGCGCAGGTTGGGAGCCCAAGTACACCTTGGAGGAGGGCCTCAAGACCACGCTGGAGTACTTCAAGAGCGTTACCAAGTAATACACCTCATACTTTCATGCACCGCAAAGTTTGCACTTGCTGCTTTGCGGTGCTTCATTTTCTGCCATGTGTGATGAGTTTTCCCCGCGCCTCAGCGTTAAAGCTTTGGCTGAACTTGCGGCAGAACGCTTGTCTGCCTTGCGTGCTGAAGGGGAGGAGCTTTCTCCCGTGCGGAATCCCTCCCGTAAGCTGGCATGCAATTTTTGGGGCAGTGCGTGGATGCGCCACCTCGCAAAGTGCGAGGCCGGGGGGCTTTGCCTGGCTCCCGGGCGTTCTTTGTTACGCCATGGCTGTGTGTTGGATCTCCGTATTGCTCCCGGCCTGATAACCGCCCTTGTCAGTGCGGATGCCCTCTATGATGTGCAGCTCCGCATCTCCCCGCTTGAGGATGAACGCTTAGTCGTTTTGCAGAATGCGTGCGCAGGGAAAATTGATTCGTTGGTATCCTTGTTAGAGGGAAAGTTGGATGCCTCTGTTATCTCCTGCCTGTGCGACCCTGATTCCGGCTTGCTGCCCGACCCGGCGGATTGGCATATGCATTGTTCTTGCCCGGATTGGTGCGAGCCATGCCCACACGCAGCAGCTGCCATTTACGCCGCCGGGTGTCTGATAGATGCCCAGCCTTCTCTCTTGTTTACTCTCCGTTGTGTGGACCCGGCATCCCTCTTACCTCATTCTCTCTCTCCCGCTGCCACCACGGATTTTGACTTCTCGTCCCTCGGCTCCACTTTCGGGATTGATTTGGATATTAATTAGGCTTTGCCCGGCATGCCTCTGTTGTGGCTTATTGTGTGAGTTCAACGTTTGATTTTTACAGATATTATGCCTTCCCTATATAGTTTGTATGAAATTTGTTTCCAATATAACAAATTAGGGTTGACAAGTGATTTGAAAATCGGTAATCTGATGTTGGTTCCAAGCGGTGGTTTGTCCTCACACATCAGAGCTGCCGGTCAGAAAATGGAGCTATATGCGACAGATGTAGATTAAGCTCATGAAAAACACTATTTTTACGGTACTTTTGTTCTCTATGGCCGGAGTTGCCATGGCTGCTACGCCTCTGACTCTTTCTTGGGAAGGTAACAGCACCTCGCTGAGCTCTCAGAACTTTACGGATAAAGCCACAACCATCACCGTTGCATATACCTATGACATCGGCAAGTTCTATGCATTAAGGGAAGGGATGCCTAATTTATTCGAAATCATTGACAAAAACAATAATAAACTGGGCATGGGCTTATTCCCTAGTTATAATAACAATTACGGTTATACCTATTTTGCGGGCTGGTATAACGGGCACATTGATGGCCAGCAGTTGTTTTTTAACGGAACTGCGACAGCCTACATGACGCCTCCTCAATATGGTGTCATCATTTACACTCTTACCCAAAACGAAAGTGGCTTTACTTTCAGCCTTGACCGTATATACCTGAGCGAGGCGGGCGATCTTATTGATCATGATCCTTACGAAAAAGTATGCAGTGCGGATTCCTACACGTTCAATATGCTCACAACCCTGAGCATCAATACGGAGTATCTCAAAACCGATGAAGTGGAAGTGTACGATGAAATTATACCCGCTGACCAGCGTGTTTCGCTTGCTAAGGCACTTGTATTTCAGACCGACTCAACGGTTCCGGAGCCTACTACTGCGACGCTTTCCCTGATGGCTCTCGCTGCATTGGCAGCCCGTCGTCGTCGCAAATAAGTGAGACTAAGGCATCCCGCGGCTTCATCCGCAGCAATGCCCCCGACGCCGGAAACCTGATTCCGCAGATTTCCTCTTACCCGGTGTATGTGCTCATAACTTTGCGGTATTACTCAACGTCGTCTTGCTCGAGTTCTTTACGGCAAAGCTCGAGATTGCGTTTTGCATGTTCTTCTCCTTGTTCCTCAGCAAGTCGAAACCAATACTCCGCTTCTTTAAGAGAACGCTCTACTCCTCTGCCTTCGAGGTAACATGCCCCCAGATTATTTTGTGCCTCCGCATCTCCCTGTTCTGCGGCTAAGCGGTACCAATGAACGGCCTCTTCGTACGATTGTTCCACTCCTTCGCCGTATTCATAACAAACGCCTAAATTATACTGAGCAAACGCATCCTCTTGTGCAGCTGCTAAGCGGTACCAATGCACAGCTTCCTCGTACGATTGCTCTACTCCCAAGCCCTTATTGTAACAAACGCCCAAATTGTACTGAGCATAGGCATCTTCCTGTGCTGCTGCCATACGATACCAGCGTACGGCCTCCTCGTATGATTGCTGCACTCCGTAGCCGTTCTCATAAAACACGCCTATATTATACTGTGCGTCGGCATTTCCTTGCTCTGCCGCCAATCGGTACCAATGCAAGGCTTCTTTGTACGACTGTTCCACCCCTTCGCCATTTTCATAACATACCCCCAAGCTATATTGTGCATTCGCGTATCCTTGCTCCACCGCTAAGCGAAACCACCGCACGGCCTCCTCGTATGATTGCTCCACATCTTCGCCATTATAGTAGCAGAGCCCCAAATTGTATTGAGCCTCCATATCTCCTTGCTCCGCAGCCTGACGATTCATCTGCCATTCCATCGTGTCCATGGACTCTGCCTCTGATTCTTCAACCATCTTGCATATGCTTATATCATAAGGCTAAAAACAAAACAAGACTTAATTTTTTGGGCGATGCAAGTTTTTCGAACCTGCGCTCTTTGTTTCTGCATCTTATGCTTCAACTCATACCTACGCAGAATACGGAAAACTGCTCATCAAATGTTACCTTGAACAAGAATCTATGTGAGGAAGAGTAGGGGGCAGGGCTCCTCATGCTTGGTGACCAACACCGAGGGCAATGGCGATATTGCATGACAAAAAAATCACCGCCGGGTGTGCAGCCGGAGGCTCGACCTGTGCCACTTGTTCTATGAGGCTGCTCCCTCCCTGCGCAAACGGTCATAGCTAAGAAACGGAAAAAAAGTCAACCTTTTTTTCACTTTCGCGGAAAATGATTTGACTTCTTGGGCTCCAAATGCATACAATGGCCGCTAGCGGATAAAATATGTAAATATGAAAAAGGTACTCATTATCAGCTCCAGTCTGCGAGCTCACAGCAATTCGGATGCTTTGGCCACTGCTTTTGCTGAGGGCGCTAGGGAAGCAGGACACGTGGTGGAATGCATTTCTCTGAAAGGTAAAGAAATACGATTCTGCACAGCATGTTACGCTTGCAAAAAGACAGGGCGTTGCGTGGCTCCGGATGATGCGCCGGAAATCATCAGCAAGATTCAGGTGGCAGATGTGGTAGTGCTTGCAACTCCCATTTACTATTATGAGATGTGCGGTCAGCTTAAAACGCTTTTAGACCGCACGGTATCTATTTATAATGAACCATACACATTCCGGGATGTATACTTGTTGGCTACCGCAGCAGAAGATGAACCGTCGACCCCTGAACGAGCATTTAACGGACTGGGTGGCTGGGTGGAATGTTTTGAGAAAGCTCGCATAGCCGGCCAAGTCTTTGCCGGTGGTGTGTACGAGCAGAATACAATCCTAGGTCACTCCGCGTTGGAAACAGCCCGCAAGATGGGCGCAGCAATTTAATCGATTCTTCTGCAATAATTGGGGAATGGCTACGATACAAAAAACGACCTTCATTTGAAGGTCGGGGAGTATCCTTTGAGAAGGGTACGTTACAGTAGAGATGAATAACCAGGCTACACTTCGTTTACAAATGGTTTGTAAAATTGATAAGAGGGGTTAAGATGTATCATTTCCCTTATCGTCACCCCAAAAAGTGCTGCTCCGTCATAACATTTGCAGAATATAGTCTCCCTTGGGAGCCCAACACCCTAGCCCGGAAAGGGGGTGGGGAAGGACGGCAATGAGTCCGTCCTCACATTCGACGCAGTCACAAAAAAGCATACCACCCTTATCCAGAATTTGATACAATGAGGTGTGAAAATCAGTATCAAGTACCCACTGGATGGATGGTATGCTACGAACGTGGATTATACCACAGAGACAATCTTAGTCAAGTGTCAGATGCGCAAAAAGGCTAGGCTTTATTGCCCGGATTGCGCAGTACGAATGAAGAAACGCTCCACCACAAAACTAAGGATAAGTGACTTACCAATTTGCGGAACACCTGTCGAGCTCGATTTGACATTGCCGGTCATGTATTGTAAACACTGCGGTCAACACCATGTTATTCGCCTCAAAGAGGCGCATCCAAGTCGTAGGCTTACCTAGCGTCTCATGGAAACGATAGTGCTCTTCCATCGTGATTGCGCTGAATCCCTTCTAGCTAAGATATTTAATGTTTCTGAAAGCACAGTAAGGCGATCTGTGCATGAAGTACTGAAGCGCTCACACCACAAGCACCCTGTTAACCTCAATAACAGACGCAGTCTCATCATAGATGAAAATCACCTAGGAAAGAAGATAGGATATATAACGTGTATTATGGATGGAATTAACGGAGAGGAGCTAGGAATAGAACAAGGCAAGGGATTGGAAGGCATAAGCAACTTCTTCAAAAGGATGACCATCGAGCAACGTGAAGCGGTGCGGGTAGTAAGCATCGACCGAGGAAACGCGTTTCAAAGTGCGGTATTGACGTATCTCCCCAAAGCTGCCATCACCTTTGATCCATTTCATATTATCAAGAATATCAATGACGCTGTAAGCAAAGTGCGTTGCGAACAATGGCGACTCGCAGATAAAGACAACAAAAAGTACATTAAGAATTCACGTTTTCTTTTGTTATCCAGCAAGGAAAAGCTTGAAAACAACGCGAAAGGAAAAACTAAACTACAGGAACTGCTCGCCGTGAACCAACCCATAAATACCGCATACATGCTCAAAGAGAACATGCGGGATATTTATCACTCGCATACCTCCATGGAGGAAACGGCTAATAGACTCAGCCAATGGATTGAGTTGGCAGCGTCAAGCGGTCTTGCCGCTTTTAAAGTCTTAGCTAGGACCTTAGAGAAACAACTTGGTGGTATCATGAACTTCTTCAAATTCGGCCTTACATCCGCTGCAATTGAGGGGCTAAATTCTCGAATTGCCAGAATCTCTTCCAAAATGCGAGGCGTTGTCAGCCCTACACTCTTATTTTACAAGCTTAGAGAACTCACGTGTCCGGAATTTCCGCAAATGTTATGACGGAGTACCGAAAAATCTGTGTATAGGTAACATGGACGCCCATGCCAAAAATCTTTCGCTTTGCACGATAGAAGGAGGTCTACGCTTAGCTCCTTTTTACGATTTAATCAGCACACTGCAATATCCTCAATTCAATGGCGACTTAGCCATGAATATCGGGGGAAGACGGAATCCCGTCCGTATAGGAAAAGCTCAGTGGGAACATTTTGCAGATGAAATCCAACTGCCCCGAGCCTTTGTTCTGAAAGAGGTTCAAACGGTTATTCGGCAGGTTATAGAGCAATTGCCCAACGTGGTAGAAGAACTCAGGCTGACAGTCCCGGATAAGTCGTTTATTGCAGATTTAAAGCAGAACATCTTGCAGCGTTGCATGAATGCTCTCCGACTCCTGAGATAGCAACGTGCGTTTACCGAATCATTCCTCAAAAAGCCGCAGCTCCGTTTCTCCGGAACTGCGGCTTGTGTTAAAGCATTGTTTATCGAAGCAATACAGCTTTACTTGCGACGACGGCGGGAGGCAAGACCGGCCAGAGCCAGCAGGCTCAGCGTAGCCGTGGTCGGCTCAGGAATAGTGGCAGTCTCAGCCATAAGCGTACCCACCTGAGCCTGAGTCAGGCAGTAATTGTGTACGTAGGCCTGCTTGATGGCACCACCCAGATTATTAAACTTTATTGTATTGTAAGTACTGCCGCCGGTTCTCAGCGCGTTACTGGAGTAGAAAGTCGCAGAGTCTCCGACGTAAAGGCGGGAACCTTCCGAGGTGCCAGAGTAGTTACCCGTTACATAGGTCAGCGTAATCGTGCCTTCGGTAGGCATAGCACCGGCAGACCAGTTGTATTCCGAGGTACCCCACTGTCCTTTGATATCACCGGCTGCATTCAAACCAAAGCCCATAGCACCGCTATCGCTGTAATAGGCAGCAGCCAGAGAGGTAAATTCACTCACGCTGCCAATCTTCGCAGCATCCAACACCAGCGTGATGGAGAAGCTGTCGCGGTTGTTTGTGCTGCTCATAGCCGTATCAAAGGTGATACCGCTAAGCGTTGTAACGGAGTCGGTCGTGCTGATGGTGATATCGTCAACCATGGTGCCGTAGTCAGCCACACCAGATGAGAAATTGGTGAAGCCAACAACGGCCGTATCCAGTACTGAAGTGTCAGCTGCAGCAGCTACCCCACCCAGAGCAAGAAGAGTAACAATTGTCTTTTTCATTGTTTTTAACTATGTTGTGTTTGTTGCCGAGCGTCGCACTTCTCGTACGCTGAAGTTTGACACCCGCGCACGAACAGCATATCTCTTTTTAAATGAGATGTCCAGCAAATATTTTATAAAACTATCATTTATTTTGAGTTACGTAGTGCGGACTGTTTTTTTGCACTGTATTATTGGATGCGGTGACGCATCTTAATTACTGATTATAAATCGAGTAGGGGGGCTTTCGCCCCCCTCTCACACCACCGTACGTGCCTTTTATGGCATACGGCGGTTTCTCGGCGTGTGTTTAGTCCCGGAACTACGATTCCTGCCGCAACTCTTTATCTCTCCTCGTCAGATACCCTGA
>JAFQDN010000087.1 GCA_017415995.1 Akkermansia sp.
AACTTGATAGGATCAATCAGAGAAAACACTCTGTTGAAGGTGTCATGTGAGGGGATTCCATTTGGCAATTCCAAAAACTCTCGAAGCCATTTTTCGCGCATTCTGCCAAACAGCGCAATACCGTCCCATGTTGTAACGCCATTCATGATGGCTAAAATAGTTATGATTGTAATATCTATAAGTTTGTGTTTTAAATTAAAACAACCTCTAGTATCTTCGATGCAGGATATGTAATTAATGAGTTTTTCCATGCGCGTATTATAATATATATAAGCATTGCACGCAATACTAATATATTATATTAAAATCCCTTGTTTATATACAGCGTTTTAAGAAATTTATAATCAGCAAATAAGATACATTTGATAAATTTTGCATGACACAATCCCCAATGCGTTTGCCCTGACAAAATGCCCGCCGCGCTTGAACAGAGGGGCGGAAATTGATATAATGCCCCGTAACAGATACACGCTTAGTTATGATCATCTTCCGTAAAATCCTTGCCACCACTGCCCTGTGCCTTGCGGTAGGGGCTTATACCGCTTATTACGCCACCGGGGATTGTACCGGTATGAAAGTTTCACCGGCACAGAATGCAGAGCATGGATATGCAAGAGACTTGGAGATGTTTATACGCGACTACGTCAATGACGTCTTGCTGATTAGGAATGAGCGATATGCCGTCGGAGACTACGCTAAATCTCACAGAGAAACAGAGGCGGAGAAAATCTTTGATGACCGGGTGAAAAATTATATTGCCGGTATCAAGCAGTTGTCTTCGCTGGAAACTCTTTGCCATGATTTGTGGCGGTCCGATGTTCCCGAAGACATGCCAACGGGCCTTTGGACGGACGCAGAAGAGAGCATGAAATGGTATTTGTGTGAGCGCATAGCTCAATTCGGAACACAGGAAGCCTACGAAGCCTTATCTCGTCTGCGTAATGCTTATTCTGATGGTGCGTGGTGTGGCTTCTTCCGTTCATTGGAATGGAAATATTTGAGACAGTACTCAAAAGATCCCGTCGTTTTGAAAAGCAAGTCGGGGAAGTTTCATTAACCTTGTCGCGAAAAGTCTCCCAAACGACCTAATAAATAATGACCACGCCCATCTTCCCCAAAATCCTTGCCACCACAGCCCTGTGCCTTGCAGCGGTGGGGGTGAGTAGCTGCCGTTTCCCCTCAATAAAGCCTCATCAAGAAATGGTAGCATACATCTATCAAGATTGCCGTATTGATAAACAAGTATCTTTTACCAGAGGAAAACAACATCCCAAGGAAATACAGGATTGGATTCAATATAACAATGGTAAACTGTACCACTGGACATTGGCAGAATATGTACCCAAAATCCTTTTGAAATGCCCCGGTATTGATGTTGCGTTTTACTCTAACTCTGTGCAAATGGGCTCCTTCATTCGTAGTGCTACAGAGCAAGATAAGCTCTTTATGGACTGGCTGAAGAATCAACCTGCAGACGCTCGATGTCCCAGATGTAAAGGAGAAAGGTATACCCCCGCAAACGATACTTGGCGAATTTGTCCGCATTGTAACGGCGTAGGGCGTGTTTATACGTATTAAGAGTTGCACAAAAAACACCCTCAAGACTAGGACGCCCCAACGCTGGGCAAGAATGAGCCCCAGCCTCCTTCAATCGCTTGCAGGTGTCTTTTTATCCCCTTGCAAGCGATGTTTCATTTTAGGTTGCTACTCGGAGAAAAAGGGAGCTTAAACTACTGATTCTGTGCAACTTGCCAGTTCGAGACATCTTTGCTTGCGAATACCGCTCCATCTGCTCAAAACCGCCTACCTGTCACGGTGTAGGGGGAACCCCGAAGACGGAAGCTCACAGAATCAACAGATTGTAGATTCGAAGCATCTTTAGTGACCCTAAAAGGCGTTTGAGCTTAGCAAAACGGGCTTCCGGCTTCTCTGCGATACGCCGTGACAAGTAGGCAGGCTTCCGTCTCCGCTAAAGCTTCGCCGAGACAAGTAGGCTTTTTGGCCTTTTGGAGGCGTTTTGCGCTCGGCTAGGCGTAAGCTTTAGCGAACCCCCCAGCAATGCCTAAGCGTGCGTAAGTGTTGAAAAAATGCTTTATGGCGTATGCTCTGCCAGCGCATGTTTTGAGATATCGCTTATATGCAAAGGCTTTTTCCTTGTCACGGAAAGCGATGGCTGTTTCAACATACCATGGTGCTAATTTGGAAGTATGCGGTGGCTCCTACTCTCTAAGTTTGGTATTTTCCTCTCTCGATGATACAATAAATTTTTCCAACGCACTTGCTCTCTCTCAAAGCGTAGATATTGTTTTGTTTGCGATATTTACATTCAATCCAAAGCTCGCAAAATCCCTCGTCTGTATAATAGTTCACGACCCTCGGTCGTTATGGTAAATAGAGCATGCTGATTATCAATGAGCTTAATATGTTCACGATTAATAGCTAATCCGAAAATCATGTGAGTGTATGGCCGATTCCAACGCATAGCCTTAAGAGCATCATCTTTACGAAAATATCTGAATTTTGATGTCCACGTAAGCAGAATAATGACATTTTCCTCCAGTTCTTCGTTTTGCTCCTTTTCTTTCTGTTCGTAAAATTCTAATTTACGCAGTTGGCGTTTGAGTCTGATATGTTCAAGCGTATGTGATGGAAAACATTGGCAAAGCTTGAACCTACGAGCTTTTCTATAAGTTCGGCGAAAGTATCGCCATATATATTGCAATGCTGCACCAACGGCTTTTCTAAAATACACCCCTAACCCAAGCAGAATCGTTCCGATTATGTTTGTATCTATAGTATTCCAATGAGGGTAGATTAATTGAATAAGGCAATCCATGCTTAAGTGGTAGCATATTTTTGCCTGATGTACAAGCCTACAGTTATAACTGTTTTCAATTTTTCCTCCTAGACTGTTCGCTTGTCAGCCCCGGCATCCGGCAATCGCTTGCAAGAGTCTTTTTATCGCCTTGCAAGCGATGTTTCTTTTTAGGTTGCCGATTGCTGAAAAATGGCACTTAAGCATCTGATTCTGTGTAGCTTGCCAGTTCGAAACATCTTTGCTTGCCTCAGAGCCGCCATTCACTCAAAACAGCCTACCTGTCACGGCGTAGGGGGAACCCCGAAGACGGAAGCTCACAGAATCAACAGATTGTAGATTCGAAGCTTGTTTAGTGGCCCTGAAAAGCATTTGAGCTTAGGAAAACGGGCTTCCGGCTTCTCTACGATACGCCGTGACAGGTAGGCAGGCTTCCGTCTCCGCTAAAGCTTCGCCGAGACAAGTAGGCTTTTTGGGCTTTTGGGGGCGTTTTGCGCCCGGCGGGGCGGTGCGCGGGCGTGCGAGTGCTAGGGTGGGCGTAGCTTTAGCGAAGCCCCCTGCAATGCCTAAGCGCACGAGGGTGTTGAAAATCAAAAATGCTTTATAGCATATGCTCTGCCCGCACCTGTTTTGAGATATCGCTCATATGCAAAGGCTTTTTCTTTGTCTCGGAAAGCAATGGCGGTTTCAATATACCATGGTGCAAATTTGGAAGTGTGCGGTACATGACCTGCATTGTGCATAGCCAAGCGTTCTTGCAAATCATGAGTCACGCCTGTGTAATGGCGTTTGCCTGTAGCGACATCACGCAGAATGTAAACGTAGTAGAAATGAGAAGTTGGCATTAGCATTGCTGTGTTTTGTATTTACCGCATGTATTGCGCCACTGTGGTTTACCCGCTTCCGCACTCTCGTGCTTCAGCGTGGCAGCCTCCCTTTTTTATTTCGCGTTGCTGCATAAAAAAGTTGGCTTGGCAAACCCAAAGCTTGCCAAGCCGAAGTTTTTTCTCCGAAAAAACGGAGGCTGGAACTAACAAGCCATCAGCTTGGGAAATTTGAGCCCTGAAATCGCTTTTTTCGTTTTTCCTACGTTCAGCCCAAGCAAATATGGAATAACATTGTAATATATCGGATAGAAGCGTTTTATGAAATCTGCTTCGCAATTCAGGAGCCTGTCACATCGCTTGTAAGAGGTCATGGAAAATGAAATACAGCATTCGACACTTGCGCCAATCTTTTTTAATTCGCCAAAGAAGGATTGACATCTAGAATTACAAATGATATAAAAGCGCATGTGCTTGGAGCGAGCCAAAAAGATGTCTCAAATTCGCTGATTAAGTTAAAAAACGCCAAATTTCAAGATTAAGAGCACCATGGACATTAAGAAACATATTACAGTGCTTGGATTTGTTCCGAAAAACGGAACAAATAGCATATATCATAAAATATATGTAGATTATGCTATAGAGATTGACTTTGAGAAGCAGAGTATCAATTACGGCAATCGCATTTTAGCAGAAAGTAAAACTACACAAAATTTTTCGAAGCCTGAAAATTTTGTAGTTCTTGAGTGTGTTGATAGATTGCTAACAAAAGGATATAAACCTCAGAATATAGTTCTTGAGAAGACTTGGCCTTCAGGTCACGGTACATCTGGGCGGTTGGATATTTGTGTTAATCGTGAAGACGGTACGCCATATATGCTTATCGAGTGTAAGACGTATGGAAAAGAATACAATAAAGAATTAGCAAAAATCCATAAGAACGGAGGTCAGTTATTTACTTATTTCCAACTATCAGGAAGCAAAGCAGATGTCATTGTGCTGTATACATCAGAGTTGAAAGGTAATAAGTTTGAGTTTGTTAATAACATTATCAAGATTGAGGATGATTATCGCAACGGTGATGCAAAGGACATTTATGAAAAATGGAATAAACTTACCAAAGATAATGGGCTATTTGATTCTTGGGTACAACCGTATAATTTCCAAAGCAAAGCATTAACAAAGGAGCAGTTGAAAGAGATAAACGCTGAAGACTCAAGTTTTATCTTTAATCGTTTCCTTGAAATACTCAGACATAACGTAGTTTCAGATAAAGGTAATGCTTTCAATAAGATTTTTACTCTATTTCTATGCAAAGTTTATGATGAGACAACTGCGAGCGATGGAGAAGAATTAAAGTTCCAATGGCTTGAAGGAAGAGATAATCATGTCGATTTCCAACTTCGCCTAACAGACCTTTATAGTAAAGGGATGAAGAAATTCTTAAATAGAACTGTTAGTGACTTCAATAATGAGGATTTTAATAAACGCTGTTCCAACCTAAATGAAGATACAAAACAGTATCTTTTGAAGGAAGTAAACAAACTCCGGCTTGAAAAGAACAATGAGTTCGCAATTAAGGAAGTATATGATAGTGCCTCTTTTGAAGAAAATGCAAAAGTAGTAAAAGAGGTTGTAGAGTTGATTCAGGGATATAGGATTCGCTATAATAAACGTCAACAATATCTTTCTGATTTCTTTGAATTGCTGCTTACTACCGGACTCAAACAAGAAGCAGGGCAGTATTTTACCCCTGTACCTATTGCACAATTTATCATAAAAAGTCTTCCATTGGATTCAATTATGGCAGAAAAACTGTCACACAAGGATGGGGAAATTCTACCATATATGATTGATTATGCAGCTGGCAGCGGTCATTTTATCACAGAGTTTATGCATGAGATACAGGATATTATAAACGCCTGCGATACCTCTAAATACATAGAGGAGACACGAAAACAACTTATCAATTGGCAGAATTGTCATTTTGATTGGGCTACTGACTATGTATATGGCATAGAAAAGGATTATCGACTGGTAAAAGTTGGTAAGGTGGGATGCTATCTGCATGGAGATGGTTTAGCAAATGTTATTCTTAGTGATGGACTTGCCAATTTCTACCATAACAAGGAATATAAGGATAAGCTCCGCAAGCAAGTTAATGATGGACAAAAGGACAATCAGCAATTTGATATTGTTTTGAGCAATCCTCCGTATTCTGTTTCATCCTTCCGCCAGACAACTCGAGATTATTATACAGAGAAGGATTTTGAATTATATAATGCCTTAACCGACAATAGCTCCGAGATAGAATGCCTGTTTATTGAGCGTACGAAACAGTTGCTCAAGGATGGAGGTATAGCAGGAGTTATACTACCAAGTTCTATTTTGAGTAATTCAGGCATATATACTAAAGCACGAGAGATTATATTGCAATACTTTGATATAGTTGCAATTGCCGAATTGGGTAGCAACACCTTTATGGCTACCAATACAAATACAGTTGTTTTGTTCCTGCGTCGTAGAGACAACTATTTTGCAACAAATATAAGGCATGCAGTTGACACTTATTTCCGCACATTAAACGATGTAACCACAAATGGCATTGAAAACCCTGCATCAAAATACGTAGCTCATGTATGGGAAGGACTTGAATATGCCGATTATGTTACCTTGTTGCAGAAATCGCCCAACGACAAAGTAAAAGCACACGAAATATATATTGAGTATAAAAAGAAAATCTCTGCAAAGACCGACACTAAGCTATATGAGATAATATTAAATACTGAAGCCGAAAAGCTTATGTACTTTATATTAGCCTATCCTCAAATGGTTGTTATTGTAAAAAGCGGAGAAAGAGATAGCGAAAAGAAGTTTTTGGGGTATGAGTTCTCAAACCGTAGAGGTAACGAAGGAATTCACTCGATTCAAAAAGGAAAGAACATAGATGAGTGTACTAAACTTTTTGACGCAAGCAGCTATGATAATCCTGAAAAGGCAAGCTTTTATGTGTATAAAGCTTTCAAGGGGGATTACACATCACCAATAGCGGAGGGAATGCAAGCACACATTACTCGTTTGCCATTGATTGATATTCTTTCGTTTAACCGGGATACATTTGAGAAATCTCTTTCTTTAGTAGCAAAAAAAAAAATAGAGTTTGACTCTAAATGGAAAAAACATAAACTTTCTTCATTTTGCTTAACAAATCCAAGTAAAGATGTCTTATCATCTCTAGATGATTCGTTTGTCGTGTCGTTTATTGAGATGTCCTCTGTTAATAACGATGGATTTATAGAACACCAGGACAATAGACCATTAGGTGAGCTTAAGAAAGGCAGTTATACATTATTTCAAGAAGAGGATATCATCATAGCAAAAATTACCCCATGCATGGAGAATGGTAAATGTGCTATAGCAAGACATCTTACCAATGGTCTCGCTATGGGAAGTTCTGAATTCCATGTAATAAGAACAAACTCTGATAAAGTCATCAATGAATACCTATTCCACTTGTTAAATAGAAAAGTTGTTCGAGATTATGCAGAACAAAATATGATTGGAGCAAGCGGACACAGGCGAGTTCCTATTAATTGGTATGAAGAATTGGAAATCCCTGTTCCTCCTATTGATGTCCAAAAAAACATCATTAAGGAAATTGGTAAGATTCTTGAAGCATCACTTGATGCAAGGAGGTTAATTGATACTAAAACATCTGAAATTAGAACTATTGTGAACAGCTTAGGTTCTACGGCATGTATTAAAGATTATTTTGATATAAATACGCATACCATCAATCCTGTGTTGAGATGGAATAATGAATACTTTACTTATGTGGACATTGACTCAATAGGTAAGGGAGATGGCATCATATCTTATGATAAACATTTATTGGGCAAGGATGCACCATCTCGAGCTCGTAGAGTCGCTTTGGATAATACGACAGTAGTGTCAACAGTGCGTCCATATCTTAAAGGCTTTGCGTATATAAAAAACGTTCCCGATAAGGCAGTTTTTTCAACTGGATTTGCGCTTATTAAATCTAAAGACGAAGATTTATACATCACAAAGTTTTTATACTTCCTATTTATGTTCTCAGATGATTTAATGAAACAAGTGGAGTCTGCTATGCCTAGAGCCGCATATCCAAGCATTAACCGAGAAGATATTGACAATTTCAGAATTCCAATGCCATCAATAGATGACCAGAAACGTATCGTGGCACAGATTGAGGCATTAGAATTAGAAATTACTGAAGCTCGGACATTGATAAATACTTCGGAGAAAGAGAAACAGGTAGTACTGGATCGTTATTTGTAGTGGGAGTGCCTTTTTATCCCCTTGCAAACGATGTTTCATTTTAGGTTACCACTCGCGGAAAAATGGCACTTAAACATCTGATTCTGTGTAGCTTGCTAGTTCGAGATATCTTTGATTGTCTCAGAGTCGGCATCTCACCAAAACCGCCCACTTGTCGCGGCGTAGCACGCAGAGCGAAGACGGAAGCTCACAGAATCAACAGATTGTAGATTCGAAGCATGTTTAGTACCCCTAAAAGGCTTTCGCGCTTAGGAAAAGGAGCTTCCGTCTTCTCTTTGATACGCCGTGACAAGTAGGCATGCTTCCGTCCCCGCTAAAGCTTCGCCGAGACAAGTAGGCTTTTTGGTCTTTTGGAGCCGTTTTGCGCCCGGCGGGGCGGTGGCTGGCTTGCGAGTGCTAGGGTGGGCGTAGCTTTAGCGAAGCCCCCTGCAATGTCTAAGCGTGCGAGAAGTAGACAAAATGTCTAATTTGCTGATTTCATGCCTACGGGCAAGCCAAGATGTTTGATAACCCATTCTCGCCCGGAGTGGGATTTAAGGTATTGCTCCAACGCAGATGCTTGCTGTTCTGTTTGAACAGCTATGGCCGAGTGGATTTCCCATGGCGTGAATTTGGAGGTGTGCGGCACGTGCCCAGCGTTGTGCGTTTTGAGTCGTGCAGCTAGGTCAGAGGTATGGCCAACATAGAAGTGGGAGTGCGTGGAGGCATCCCACAGGATGTAAACGTAGTGGAAGTGTGATGTTGGCATGGAGGTGAGTATATCGCGGATAGTGTGCAGCTTCAAGGAGGAAGCAGAATGCAAGGGCGTACGAAATGGGTTCTGATTTATGCAACGCGGGTGTGGCCCGGCTTCGAGTCTCGCTATCGCTCGCGTTCTACGCCGAGGCTAGGCTTCTTACCATTTGGTCTGTAAGAGCAAATGGCCTACGCCTGCGGCAGCCATTCTGGCCTGCCTGGGCGTAGAAAAACAGCGTATCAGGTGACCTGATACGCTGTTTTACGAAGCCTGGAATTAACGAGCCATCAGCTTGGGAAAATTGAGCCCGGAATTCGCTTTTTTCGTTTTTCCTACGTTCAGCCCAAGCAAATATGGAATCACATTATAATATATTGGATAGAATCATTTTATGAAATCCACTTCACAATTCAGGAGCCTGTCACATCGCTTGTAAGAGGTCATGGAAAACGAAATACAGCATTAGAGATTAAGGATTTATCTTCTGTTCAGCGTGCATCTGACCGGAGCGTTTACACTTGAACGCATTTAAGGGAATTCTTCCGATGTAGCAACATGACAACAAACCCTCTTCAGCCGGTCTTGAACAGGATGTGGATATGTGGTAGAATGCTCATGCTTTTCCGCCGACATGCCGCATGGCGGGTGTCTACGTGCACCGTCAGCGGGAAGTAAGCCAGTCCTTACCGCTGATGGTAACGTAGCCGCAAGGATACGGAACAGCAGCTAACCATGGCTGGTGGAAAGGAGTTCTGTTTCATGAATCTGAGAAATGGAATCGAGCTGTTAGTGCTTATCCTGAAGATAGTCCTCTTCATTATGAGCCTCTAATGGCGAGTACGCACTCCTGCTGCTACAGGGGTGCGTGCGTTCCTTCCGTTTTTTTCTAATTATTAAGGGTGGAAGCTTGACAAAATCAGACAATTTCCTATAATAAGTGCATCCAAGATTCCTCAGATTCATTTTGGACTCTTTTCCGCGAGCTGACTATTAGCAGATGGTCAGCTCGCTTTCTTTGGTACGTCAGGCATGACACGTAACTGGGGTGAGAGTCCCCAATGAGCCGCTGACAGAGCGGAATCAAATAGCCAAAGGCAACTGCGTCACAGTAATGTGGGGTGGGAAGGAAGCCGGAGGCGAAACACAGACAGGATGAACAAGAACCGGATAGAAGGCCAAAGCGCACGAGGTGAGGCAGCCATGGATGCTCACGCCCGATACTCTGTCAAGAGTGCGCATGGTAAATCCGGCCTGCACTGTGTGAAAGCTGCGTGCCTTATCCTGAGAGACCCTGCTAAAGCGTGAAAGCGCTGCGGAGCAATCCGTCTGTAGGGAGTCAGCAGAGGCCATAGTACCACCAAACGAACAACCCCGGTGGGAAGGGCTGAATCCGGCGTGGGTAACTACTCAAATCTCAGAACCTATAGCAGCAGAGTAAGAAGTACTGAAATGTACGAAGCCTCGACTGAAAGAGGGAAAACGGTGCAAGTCCGAATCCACGTGACAGTGCGGAGGAGTTGTCAGGGTATCTGACGAGGAGAGATAAAGAGTTGCGGCAGGAATCTTAGTTCCAGGACCAATCACACGCCGAGAAACCGCCGTATGCCATAAAAGGCACGTACGGTGGTGTGTGAGGGGGCGAAAGCCCCCTACACGATTTAAGCAACAGTAACACTACTGCGGACATTTTGCAAAGGAAAAGCCCGTTTCGGGCCATATCAAACGGCTGAAACGGGCTTTTGAGCCACAGAAAGTCCACGAGTACAGGTGGCGGAGCACTTACTCCCGCACAATTTCCCAGCCCCCGGCAGCAATATTGTGTGCGCGCAGGTAGTCCCGCTCGGCGACTGGCATGCGTAGTGACGTTACGCTACGCACCCCGGACTTTATCGCAAAGTCGGCAAGGGCACGGTCACACTCGCGGCAAACCAGGTGCGCCCCCGCCAGCTTGTCCGCCGGCAGCTGTGTCACATCCTGCCCCGTCTGAGTATAAGCCAACTTATGCTCCGCAACAAGCGCCATGTCAGCACTACCCTCCTTCAAAGCGGGCAAGGCCTTTCTTGCAGCTATGGCACGCTCTTCATGGCATTCCTCCCTGTATTCATACTCCGCAAACTGGCGCCAGAACTCCACATCTGCGGCCTTCAGCACGGCAGGCTGTACAGTCTCCGCCAGCGCCAGGGCACGCAGGCGCAGCTCCCGGGTCTCTTCCGCATTAAGGGAGTCTGCCTTAAGCGCCAGCCTGAAGTACAGCAGGCGCAGGGGCGCAATAATCCCCTGTAGCTCCGGATGCGCGGCAGCATAAGCCTGCAACTCATCATCCAGCTGCAGGCTGTATTTCTCGCCTCCGGGGGAATGCCGCATGTGAATGCGAGCATACAGTCGCCTCACACCATCGTCCCCGGCCCCGTCCCACACGTGCTGCCACGCATCGGCACTGCATTGGGACAAGGCCCGGCGGTAGCAATGCGTAGCCGTCAGCGGATTCGGCTCCATCCCATACAGCCCCTCCCAGAAAGCAGTGTAGAGGAACCAGGATGCGTCGGCAGAACCTCGCTCGCTGGCTTCTGCCATCATGTCCAGGCTCTCCTGCGTAAAGGCTCCCAGGAACTTTACCTGTCGCCAGGCCAGCATATAAAGAGCCTGTGCAATTTTGGCGTCGGCAAGCTGCTGCAACAAGGCCAGCTGCTCATCAGAAATCGAAGCTCCGTTCTTGAAGGCACGCAGCACATCCTCAGCCAGCTCCGCCACCTGAGCAAACCCCTCCGCGGCCTCTTTCGTATCCGGGCTTTCCTCCAGCACATGCTGCATCTTCTTCAACCATTGCACAATTTCGCGGTTGTCGCCCTCCTCCGTATCCGGCCTTTCCAGGTATTCGATCTCCTCTTCAGCGGGGGCTGTCTCTACGCCATGCAGAAACATATCCCACACCTGCATGGCCATCTTGAAGGTCTCCGCCTCCTGCCCGGAAAACGCAGCCAGATAGTCGGTCAGCTTTGCCTGCGCGACCAAACGCATGAAAAGCCTGTTCACCTCACGCTCCGTGGCATCCGGCAGAGAAATCCCCGGGCAGTATACCTGCATTACAGCCTTCCGCCCATGGGCGCAATTCAGATAATCTTTCTGCGGGTCAAACTTCACCGCCTCAGCCAAACGATATAAGCGGGAGGCTTCCTCCGGCTCTTCCTGCGCGCAAATCTCTGCCGCCGCCTGCAGACAAGCCGGGTGCCCCAGATTCGCCCCTTCAATTAAAGCCCTACGCTCCAATTCACCCCCCACTAGGTCAAGATTTTCCGGCAGACTGTGGTAAAGCCGGCTCAGGCGGTAAGAGGCCAGCCCGGTCACCTCCTTATCCTCCCCCTCCATTTGTCGCAGCGCTGCCACCTGCAGCGGCAGGGCGGCCTCACCTTTCAGGGCGGCAGCCCGTGCCAGACTCAATCGCAGGTTGTCGCGGAGTGCCGCAGAATCCACCAACAGAAACTCCCCGGCCACAGCACCTCGCAATGCATGGCTCATGGCTTTCTCCACATCCACACCAGCACCCATTTCTTCGTACAGATAGGACATCGCCAGAGCTACCTGAGCATCCGGCGCATCAGGCAGAGTCTGCAAACGCGTTACAATACCGCGATTCCATTCTTGCTTTTCGGCTTCGCTCCGCTCCGGCTTCTGCTCCTGAAAAGGATTCTCACCCAATACCTGCACCACGCCTAAGCCGCTCTCCGGCCCCAACCCTTGCAATACCCTCATACACTCTTCCACCAATCGAGCCTCCCGGGCTTTATCCCCCACGCGTTTTACATCGGCCATCTCCAGAAAAATACAGCCCAGCCACACCGCAGGGGACTTCTGCAGAATCCGAGCTCGTATGGTCGCCGCCTCCTCACCGGACTTCCCCCCCAAAGACAGAAAATCCGGCAATGTGCTGTGTATCGTCAGGCGGGATTTCAGCACTCGACTACACTGTTTCGGCACAGGGAGTTTCTGCAGCAATTCTCGGGCCTCCTGCGGCGACAATTTATCCACATTCTGCAACACAGGCAACAGCTCCGCAGGCGTTTCTACAGAATCCGGCACCGGCATATCGGCAGCAGGAGCAAACATGGCAGCGGGCACACTCAGAAAGGGGGCAAGGTAGTACAGGTTCATATCTACCCCGCATTCTATCACACGGCTCCTGTTTGTCAACTAGAAAACATTTATTGTCGCAGCCCGGCATGCCCAATAAGCCTCCCCCCCAAAAAAACAATTCCTCACTTTTGCATCTGCAACCACTCCACCACACCTGCTGCAAGGGAGCGGGCGAGTTGCCGGGCTTGCGCCTCCCGGCTAAGGTAGTCCACATGCGGGCGGTAATTCACATACAATGCCTCGAACACAATGGCAGGAATCCCGGCTGCGTCCAGCGCATTCAGCCACCCGGCAGAAGGCTGGGTGCCAATATAGCGAGGCAACACTTTTACACCATGCATCAGATTGGGGTGTTTGCGCCTCAACACATTGCACACGGTACCGGCCAGCTCCCTGCCTTGCTTGCAGTTGCAGAGGATGAGCCCTGCGGGAGCTTTGCTCACCCACTTTCTCCCGGTGCTGTTAAGATGCAGAAAGACAACACAACGGGCCTGCAAATCGATGGCACGATCCGCACTCACCATGCCGCAGCCGATGTGTTCCGGGTAATGTGTGGAGGGGTAGCGCTTTGCGCCACGGTCCGGCTTGTTGAGCTGCACCACTCCGGCCGCACGGCAGGCCGCCTTCAGGGGCTCCTTATCAGGAGCAAGCCCCCGGTTCAGCACCACACAGGAATACCCCTCCGCCTCGATGGCGGCTTTCACCTCCCCGGCATAGGTACACCAGAACTCGTACTCATTTATCGTGCCATCCGGCGATGCGGCGCCGCGCGCGGTCGTCTGGTGGCCTATATCTATCACCACCGCCCCTCCCCCCACCGCAGGGGGCAAACTGCAAGCTGTCGTCAGCAGACTCAACAGAAAAAAGAACAAATACCTCATGGAAGCAGAGAAAGATAGATGAGAGCCGGCGCATCGGATGGCTCAGTCCCCTTGGGGACTGGCAGCAGTACATATTCCCCGTAATCCAGGTACAGCACTGCAGCATCCTCACAACGGGAGAAACTCATGCGCTTAATGCGCGGACGGCGAGCCTGCGGATTCTCCATATAGTAATTCAGCAGGGTACGCACACGTTTGCGGTCGGGTTCGTTCAGAATGGGGCAGATGTAGAGATCTATTTCGCCACTGATGTCGAAATGAGGGCGGAGGGTAAAGCGGCGTGTGCGCCGGATATGACTGAGGGCAAAGGATGTAGCACCTGTTTGGCAAGTGACGCGGAAATCGCCATCCGGCAGACGAAAACTGTGCAGATACGGAGCCTCCGCCGGCAAGCGCTCCTGCACCCCCTCAGCAAGCGCACCGGGGCTGTCCCAAGCAGCCCGGGCAAACACAGAATCACCATGAGTCCCCTGACAACTCACCCTCAGCGTGCTCTTGCTGCTCTCCAGATAATCAAACCACCAACACAGCGGCACACAGACCCCCAGTGCAAACAACAGTAGCCACACATCCCACCAGCGCCGCATATACCCAGGCTTGGCTACCGGATAGACCAGCGGCAACTCCATCTGCACCTCCTCCGCAACTACCTCGGCAGCCACCTTTTTCTCGCGCCGACGCTCCACATAAAAACGCACGCTCCACCATACTATCACCGCCAGTATAAGCACCGGCACAACAAGACCGCCCATGCATGCCACCCAGCGGAGAGGCACATACACAGGCACATAGCCGTAAAAATCCACCTCCCACACCATCGCATGGCAGGCTAGGCAGCCAAGCAGCACAAACACAAGCCACAGCATCACCAGCCTTCGCAGCAGGATGAGCCGGGGATGGCGCAGATATGTGCAGAGTCGCTCCTTCATCGCCCTCCATTATAGAAGCATACAACACCCACTGTCAACGGAAAAAACAACACATCATAAAAAAAACGGCCAATAATACAGGGTCCACCGTTACGCGTTGGAACAATTATTCCCTTTCTTGTTATAAGGGAATACGGAATCGGAGCTTATCGGGCAGAGCGAGAGCACATGCCCGTCATCTCCCCGACAACTTGAAACAGAGTGGTCGGCCTCTCAGAAACGCCCGATTTCCACGCGTATCTGCAATCTGCAAAAAGCGCTTTACAGCCTGCGGCCAAACACGGCAGAGGAACGCCCGCTGGCCTCCAGTACTGAGCGGCGGGCGGCAGGCAGCACATCCCGGGGCAGCTCCGCATACCCCAGACGGTCGCGGAAATAGACCACGGCACTCTGAGAAATGGCAAATATCCACTCAAACCCCAAAGCCCGCGCCTTGTCCTCAATAAAACGGCACATAGCGCGGCCATAGCCATGGCCCTCGTAGTTTTTCTTAATAAAGAGACAACCCAGCTCCGCGCAATTATCTGCCGCGTAGGGATAAAGAGCCACGCAGCCCACAATGGTATCGTCCAGCGTATAGACGTAATAGCTATCCAGATTATCGCGAATACTCTCATAGGTACGCTCCACCAGTTTGGAGTCCACCACACAGCGGGCTATCATCGAAAGCAGCTCCGGGATGTCATCCTCCTGCAAGGGGCGTATTTCGCGATAGGAGTCGGCATGCACCATGGTGCCCACACCCTCCTCAGAGAAAATCTCGTCCAGCAACACACCGCGGTGCTGTCCATCCAACAGGTGCACGCGGGGTATACCACGGCGGCAGACCACTGCAGCCTGCTGCAACACCTCCGGCTGCGAACAGGTAGAGCACACCTCATGCGTCACGTCACTCTCGCGTATGGCAAAAATGGGCTGGCCATCCCGCCGGGGAATGCCGCCGGCCTGCAGGCAAATGTATTTGGCCGCTCCCAGTTCCACAGCCAGAGAAACGCTGCCCACATCAAATTGCCCGGCCACACCGGAAGGCACAATGGCCACCTGACGGCGCTCCACTATCTCCTGCACTCGCGCTACTGCCGCCGAGCCCGCTGTCAGGGGCAACTCTGCCACGGCCGCGTGCACCTCGCAGGCTCCGGCACGGCGCATGAGCAGCGCAGACTCCTGCCCCTCTGCCACCAATACCAGCCTCACACCGATTTCATGCAGGGCATCCACATCCAGCAGAGTATCCACCAAGGCCTCCGCAGCCACCAACTCTTCGCAGATATGCACCACGAAGAGTCGACCGCGGAAATAAGGCACGTATTCCAGAACAGAGCGTACGTTCATAACGTGCGTGTACTTTGTGCGGGTGTTCCCGGGATTAGGAGAGATTCTCAGAGAGCCTCGCCGTCTTCTTCCCCGCCCATGGCCAGCACGCCGGGGTTGCTCTCGCGCTTCACCTTACCCATCACCTTCTTGCGAGGCATGGTGAGCTTCTTCTCAGCCTTCATGCGCACGCCGGGCATAGGAGCCCCGCTCACACTCTCCCCCTCCGGCAGTTCCATCGTGGGGGAGAAAGAATCCATCGGCTCTGTGATGCCGGGCATCTCGGGCAATGCATCGAGCTGCGGGGCTGCGGGCTCCGCGGCTTTGGCACGAGCGGCAATCTGGCTCATCTGTTCGCGCAGCAGGGAGAGCAAATCACCATTCCCCAGAATATCCGTCACATCAGCATCCTCCTCCTCGGCATTGCTGCCGGGCAGAGAAGCCAGGAAGTCCTCAAATGCGTTGAGATTCGTGGTGCTGCGGAAGAGGTTGTTGAGGATTTCGAACTGGATATTGTTCATCAGCGCCTCGAAAATCTCATAGGCCTCGCGCTTGTACTCAACGAGCGGGTCACGCTGCCCCTGGGCACGCAGGCGCACACCCTCGCGCAGGGCATCCATGTCCGTTATGTGCTGCTGCCAGAGCTTATCGATAGCCTGCAGCATGATGCTGCGCTCCATCTGGTCCACACGGTCCGGTCGCTCGCCAGCCACCTTCTTCTCATACATCTCGCGCACCTTCTCGATGATAACCTGAGCGGCATCTCCCGGGCTGCGTGTCAGGAAGTCTGCCTCTGTCTCGCCCCAGCCCAGGGGGAAGGTGGCGTTGACCCACTGCAGCAGGTCCGCACGGCGTACGGTGCCGGTGTTATCCTCGTTCAGATAAAGCTCGCACTTGTTGTTCACACCCTCCACAAGCTGCTCGTAAATCATCTCGCGGGGATCCTCGCACAGCAGAGCTTCGTTGCGCATGCCATACACAATGGTGCGCTGCTGGTTCATCACATCATCATAGTCCAGCACATGCTTGCGCCACATGTAGTTGCGCTGCTCCACACGCTTCTGGGCACCCTCGATAATCTTGTTCATCAGGCCGCTTTCCACAGCCTCGCCTTCCTCCATACCGAAGCGATCCATCACACGTGTCATTCGCTCGCTGCCGCCAAAGTTGCGCATCAGGTCGTCCTCAAACGAAAGGAAGAACTGGGACGCACCCGGGTCGCCCTGGCGGGAGCAACGCCCTCGCAGCTGGCGGTCAATGCGGCGGGACTCGTAACGCTCTGTCCCCAGCACAAAGAGGCCTCCCAGGTCTGCCACACCTTCGCCCAGCTTGATGTCCGTACCACGGCCGGCCATGTTGGTAGATACCGTCACCGCCCCGCGCTGGCCCGCGCGAGCCACAATCTCGGCTTCGCGCTGGTGGTTCTTAGCGTTGAGCACTTCGTGCGGTATGCGAGCCCCGGAAAGCATGCGGGAGAGCGTCTCGGAGGCCACCACACTGGCTGTGCCCACCAGCACCGGCTGCCCCTTGGTGTGCAGCTCCTTAATCTTAGCCACCACAGCATTGAACTTCTCGCGGCGGGTTTTGAAAATAAGGTCATTGAGATCCTTGCGGATGCAGGGGCGGTTTGTCGGGATGGGCAGCACGTCCAGCTTATATATATCGTGGAACTCGGCTGCCTCGGTCTCGGCCGTGCCGGTCATACCGGCCAGGCGGGAATAAAGGCGGAAATAGTTCTGAATGGTGATGGTGGCGTAGGTCATGTTCTCAGCCTCCACTTCCACGCCTTCTTTCGCCTCCACTGCCTGGTGCAGACCCTCGCTCCAGCGGCGTCCGGGCATCTCGCGGCCGGTATTCTGGTCGATGATGATGACCTTGCTGTCCTTCACCACATATTCCTTATCCTTCTCGTAAATGGTATAGGCCTTCAGCAACTGGCTGATGGTGTGCAGGCGAGCCGCATTCTCATCCAGCTTCTTTATGAGGGCTGTCTTGCGAGCCTCGCGCTCACGCTCGGTCAGCGTCTCATCCTCATCAATGTTCACAAACTCAGTCCCCAAATCCGGCAGCACAAAGTCCTCCGGCTTGCCGGGGCTGATAAGCTCGCGACCCATCTCCATCAAGTCCGCATCATGCAGCTTCTCATCCAGACAGAAGTACAACTCTTCCTTCAGCTTGAACAGCTCCAGCTTGCGCGGATCCTGCAACAGGAACAGCTCGTACTTCTCCACCATGCGGCGCATCTCCACATCCTCCTGAGAACGCATGTAGGCACGGTTGCGCGGCATGCCAAGCTTCACCTTGTACAGGCAGCGACCGGCAGCCGCCGCGTCCCCCTCGGCGGCATACTTCTTCGCCTTGCTCATCAGCCCGTTGCAAAGCTCCACCTGAGCCTTCACCACCTTCTCAATCAGGGGTTTCAGCACATCGTACTGCTGCTCGCGCTCAATAACGGCCGGGCCGGAGATAATCAGCGGCGTACGGGCCTCGTCAATCAGAATGGAATCCACCTCATCGATAATGGCAAAGTAGTGCCCGCGCTGCACCTGGGCACTGCGGGTTGTTGCCATGCCGTTGTCGCGCAAGTAGTCAAACCCAAACTCCGCATTGGTGCCGTATGTGATGTCGCAGGCGTACATCTGGCGGCGCAGGTCATTGGGCATCATGCTCTGAATGCAGCCCACCGTCAGCCCCAGATACTTAAAGAGTGCACCCATCCACATGGAGTCTCGGCGGGCCAGGTAGTCGTTCACCGTCACAACATGTACACCCAGTCCCGTCAGTGCATTCAGATATACCGGCAGCGTGGCCACCAGGGTTTTACCCTCACCCGTTGCCATCTCAGCAATAAAACCTCGGTGCAGCGCAATACCGCCAATCAACTGCACGTCAAAGTGAACCATATCCCACTTAATCGGCGTTCCGCACACATCCACCTCCGTACCGCACAGATTGCGAGCCGCGCACTTAGCCACAGCAAAGGCCTCCGGCATAATCTGTTCTAGATAGCGGGCGCGCAGCTTGTCAAACTTCGGCTCAATCTCTGCAAAGGCCTTCTTACCGGCTTCAATAGACTCCGCCGTAGCCTCCACCTCCGGCAGCTTCGGGAAAATATCCTTAAGAGCTTCAAAACGGGTGTTCAGAGTCTCAGCATACTGCTTCAGCTCCGTTTCGTCGGCAGACAGAATCACTCCGCGGGTCGGCAAATCAATGGGAGTGAAACGGTGCAGATACTTCTGCCACTCGGCGGTCTTGCCAACCAGGAAATCGCGGTCCTTCCCCACCCAGTTCTTCTCTATCTCGAGCATCTTCTTCACGATGGGGCGCAGCTTACGCACCTCGCGCTGGTTCTTGGAACCTACGATTTTATTCAGAATCCACTTAATCATATCTTCGACGGTTAAAATTGACGGTAGAGCGCACCCTTTTACGCACGCGGTCGCGCATTGTAACACAACTGCCAGATTCATGCAAGCACAACACCCCAATTCCTCCCACACTGTTGTGTCATGATAAAAATCATATAATTTTCCTATATTTTCGCTTGCCATAGCACATTTTATTGATTAAACTGAAGCCATGAACACAAAACACTTCACCATCGCCACAGTTCTACTCGGCACCATGCTGATGGTACCCTCCGCCCGCGCAGACTGGGACAACCTCTGGGAAGACGCCCAGGAGCTAGGCAAAAAAGCTCAGGATATCGGAACACAAGCCTGGGAGGCCACCAAAAAACAGTGGGACAAACTGGCAGAAAACTACAAGCTGCTGCTGGCCTTTGGCGAGGATGTGAGCGAGGAATCCGCCCTCATTGGTAGCTTCTACGACCTTAAACACCCCATCGATGGCAAAGCCAGCCCCCTGCACCGCCAGCAGGTGGTAGACCTCTTCCACAAGTTCAACAACAAAAAGTGGGATCAAGACATCTTTAAGGCCTATTACTCCCCCAAGGTCAAGCTCTATGCCCCCTACTTCTACCTGCCCCGCTGCAAAGCCGCCTATGGGCCGGAAGCCTTCCAGTGCAACGAAAATCTCTCGCAAGGCACCCCTAAAGTAGACCCTACCGCCTGGGTAGTGGTATATCGCGGCGTTGTGACCGCACCGCAGAGCGGCTCC
>JAFQDN010000088.1 GCA_017415995.1 Akkermansia sp.
TAGCTTCACAGACATACGAGCCCCTGTCTTCTTCTTTTATTTTAAGCACCATATGCATATTATAGTGCGCAATTCTGTCCAAGCGAGACTTTTTCTTTGCTCTAGGGGCAATTTCGGTGCGCATATTTTTGTCCTAATGCGTAGCGCATAACTGACGCATAATATCATTGCAAAGCAGGGGGAAATAGGATAAGATACGGGGAATGGACGAGAAATTGATTATCATTGGGACGGGACCTGCCGGTTACACAGCAGCGATATACGCAGCACGCGCGGATTTGTCACCCTTAGTATTCACCGGGGAACAGCTCGGCGGACAGCTGACGACAACGACAGAAATAGAGAACTTTCCGGGCTTTCCGGAGGGGATAATGGGCTCGGAGCTCATGTTCAACATGAGCCAACAGGCTGAGAAATTCGGCGCCCGATATGCGTATGAGAACGTGATTTCCGTGACGCAAGAGGCCTGTAGCGGGCTGTTTGTAGTAACGACCTCCGGTGGCGCGTACAAGGCAAAAGCCGTGATTATAGCCACAGGAGCAACTGCCCGTTACTTGGGGCTGGAAGGTGAGAAAGAACTCATCGGGCACGGATTGACCGCATGCGCGACGTGCGATGGCGCATTCTACCGCGATGTGCCCGTTTGCGTGGTAGGTGGCGGAGATAGCGCCTGTGAGGAAGCAACCTTCCTGACTCGTTTTGCCAGCAAGGTCTATTTGATTCACCGCCGTGATGCTTTGCGTGCCAGCAAAGCCATGCAGCAGCGAGTGCTTTCTAACCCGAAGATTGAACCGCTCTGGAACAGTACCATAGATTCATACAACAAAGATGACGCCGGCGAGCTTTGCAGCATTGTCTTGCGTGATACTGTGACGGGGGAAAAACGCCCGCTGGAGGTAAAGTGCGTGTTCATGGCAATCGGGCACACTCCCAACAGCAAGTTTGTGGGTGATTTGGTGGATGTCGATGCAGCCGGATTCATTATCCGTACTAACGGAGGCACGGCTACCAAGACTCCCGGTCTGTTTGCAGCGGGCGATGTGGCGGATCCCGTATACCGCCAAGCAGTATCCGCCGCCGGCATGGGGTGCTGGGCAGCCATTGAGGCTGAACGCTATCTCTTGGCTCAGGAGTAATGCAAATGTAGGATAATCACTTCTCTCCATCTCATGAAAAAGCCGCTATTTATAGCAACCGCACTGAGTTTGTTCTGTGTATTGCCCTCCTGTGAAACCCCGGAGGCCATCTACAACTCGGCTCAGTCTCATTATACAGCCAAAAACTATGATACTGCCGTGCCCCTGTTCAAAAAGGCAGCGGCTCGTGGTAATACAGATGCCCAGCTCATGCTCGGTAAGTGCTACGACTTTGGCTATGGCGTGAGGAAGGATCCGTCAGAGGCCGTGGTATGGTATACCAAGGCTGCGCAGGCCGGTAATGCGGACGCTCAGATTAACCTCGCGTCATGCTACTATTCCGGAGCCGGTGTGCCGGTGAGTATGGAAAATGCCGTGGCATGGTATAAAAAAGCTGCGGCTCAGGGTAATGCGGTAGCCTACAATAATTTGGGCTTACATTACCTGAATGGGCAGGGGGTAGAGCAAAATCATGCTATGGCGGCAGAGTACTTCACCATGTCAGCCCAAATGGGGGATGCCGACGGACAGTACAACCTCGGTAAGTGCTACTTCATGGGATTGGGGGTACCTCAAAACATGCAACAAGCTCAATTCTGGGTACGCAAAGCCGCTGCTCAAGGTCAGCAAAATGCTGCCATGTTCATGCAGGATAATAATTGGCAATAATATCTTCAAATTGCAAAAATCAGCCGCGCTTACCTGCGCGGCTGATTTTTGCCTGAAATACCACCCACACGACAACATACGATGGAAGAAACAACGAACGGGCAGACGCCCTGGCGCTCCTTTTGGAGCTTGACTGTCATTCAATCCATGAATTCCCTCAACGAAAAGGGAGTGCAATTTTTGTTGATAGCGTTGGGCATATGGCTGCACCGGGAGTTGCAGTATCCTCTTTCCGTGTTGATAGTGTTGCCGTTTGTGTTATTTTCTCCGTTAGGCGGGTGGCTTGCAGACCGCTATTGCAAAACTCGATTGTTACAAGCTATGGTGCTATTGCAAGTAATCGTGTTGGGCGGGATGACCCTCGGGCTGTTTCTGCACAACTTGTGGATAGCCATCGGCTTTTTTACTATATTTTGCGTACAGGCAATGTTTTTCAGCCCGGCTAAAAAGGGCTTGGTCAAGGATATAGTGGGCTCTCGCCATATCGGTTTTGCCAGCGGGATATTGGAAATCAGCTCGATGTTGGCACTGCTCGTGGGGCAAATAGGAGCACTTTCCGTTGTGTACATGCTGTTGCGGCAATGGGGAGAATACTCCGGTTTTGAGGCTGCCGCTTGGCCCTGCGCATGTGCTACGGCGGGCGCTGTGTTGGTTCTGTTGCTCAGTTTGTCGATTCCTCGCTACAAACCGCAGAGTACAAAACCCTTCCGCTGGAGCTTGTTGTGGGAGCACTTTACGCAGTTGCGCATGTTATGGCGTAACCCGGTGCTGCGTAACAGTGAAGTCGGTATCGGTTATTTTTGGTTTATTGCCGGCACCATGATGTTGATTGCTCTGCAAATGGCTGCTGATGCTCACCCCGTGCAATCAAACGGTGATTTTTTTGAGGTGTTGGGGCAACAAAAGGATTCTGCCTTACTACTGGCTTGGATAAGCGGGGGCTCCATACTGGGCGGTGTGTTGGCGTCCGTGCTGTGTGCCGGACGCATTCGCGGATGGGTGGCCAATGTCGGCGGAATCGGTATGACGTTGGGGTGCTTGGCTTTGTCCATAGTGGATTACGGAACCGTATTTTTCTTTGCCTCTCTCGCATTTACCGGATTTATGGCAGCGGGATATTTGGTGCCGCTGAATGCTCTGTTGCAGGACCGCGCCGATAACGATAAGCGGGGAGATGTCATAGCAGCCGGTAATTTGGTAGATTGCTTTTTGGGAATAATGTCCGTAGTGGTACAGTATGCCATGCGCAGTGCCGGGCTCAGTCCGCAATGGCAATGCGGAATTTTGGCGGTATGCAGTGCCGTTGTGGCAATCTTCATTATGCGCAGCCTCCCGCGATTGATTGCCGCGTAGCAGGATGCCTTAACCGGATGCTGTCTTCTGCTCGGACGTGATGTTATAAAATGTGCGTATTACAAAAATAACGCTTGCTAATGGGTTCGGAAAATGGCAGAATAGGCACATGGCACATCGAAATATTTTAGCACTGTTAATCCTTGCCGTGGCATGCATGCTCGGTTGCCAGCAGGGATCCAATAGCTACAGAAGGCCTCCTGTTTACAACTTCAAGACCGATTCCCGTCCGCTTTTACCCAGAAGCATAACTCGTTTGGCAAAAGAGGCTAATATTAAAATCCGACTCATGCCGTCCGGGTCTCGGCAGCGCCGTGGCGCCAAGCGGTTGCGTCCGTCATTCATCACCATCCACAGTACGGCTAACCACTCCCCGACCTCAACCGCCATGCAGCACTCCCGTGCATTGTGCCGCGGGGCGTTCACCAATCGCAGCTGGCACTTTACCGTAGATCAATTTATGGTGGTGCAAAACCTGCCGTTGCATGAAACCGGGTGGCACGCAGGCTCAAGTGCAGGTAATAACAATTCCATCGGTATTGAGATGTGCGAGTGCGAGAGCGCCGGGCACAATCACTTCCGCACATGGGATCGTGCTGCAAAGTTGACGGCAGTTTTGATGAAACGTTATAATGTGCGCATGCGCTATGTTGTGCCCCATTATCACTGGACAGGTAAGAACTGCCCGGCGCCCCTGATGACCAACGGACGTCCGGGGCCAAAGTGGATGTGGTTCCTGTCCCGCATTGATTATTACTACCGTTGCATTAACAACGGCGTTTCCAACCGCTGATGCCGGATAGCGCTACTTCGCCACTGGCGGGGCTACTGAGCTCGCAGCCGCTTATCAATACCCGCGAGCTCAAGATTTTGTCCGCCGCCGGGTTCGAGACGGTGGGGGATGTGCTGTTGCGCATCCCCAGGCGGTATGAAGATCGCCGCAGTACCAAAGCCATAGCCTCATTACTCAATGGCGAGACGGCGAGCCTGCAAGTACACGTTTACAGTGCAGGGTGGCGGTTCTCCTATAAGCGCTATTTTGAAGTTAGCGCGGGAGCAGAGGATGAGCCGTACGGCCCCCGCCTGTTGTTGCGTTGGTTCAACATGCCGTATGTGGCCAAATTATTGGCCGTTGGGATGAATCTTTCCGTATTCGGTAAAGTGAAGGAATACGCAGGCAAACTCACCATGAGCAACCCCGATTTTGAGGTGATGGATGATGAGGAAATTGCCAACCGATTGGTGGAAAAAGCCATGGGAAATTGCCCGGATGAGGTTATTCCTCCGGCAGCAGATTGCGTCTGTGTGCATACTCAACGCATTGTGCCGATTTACCGAGGAATTTCCGGCATGGTTCCGCGAAGGTTTCGAGAATTAGTGTATCATTTATTGCAAATCATGCCGGAGGGGCTCCGACAACCCGGATATGATGTTGCACCGGCCTATCCCTACCGAGAGGCACTGGAAGATTTGCATTTTCCTCGAACCCCGGAAGTTGCACACAAGGCCCGTATGCGTTTTGCTTTGGCTGAGTGCTTTCGCCAACAATTCCGTGTAGCTTGGCGACGCCGCCAAACTCGTGGAAAACCCGGCTTGGTAACGGCTGAAACGGATGCTTATATGCAGGAGCTTTTGCAAAGCTTACCATTCCGTCTCACAGAGGCGCAGCTGCGCTGTGTCTCGGAAATTCGTGCCGATATGGAGCGCCCCGTCCAAATGAACCGTTTGTTGCAGGGCGATGTGGGCAGCGGTAAGACCCTCGTTGCGCTTTGTGCCATGCTTTTGGCTGTGGAAAGTGGCAAAACTGCTGCTATGATTGCTCCTACTCAGATTTTGGCTGAGCAACATTATAACAATTTTAAAAAATTGCTGCGAGGCATGGATATACGCTTGTCCCTGCGTACTTCGGACAGAGCGGACGACATCGGCTACGTGGCCGATAATCCGGATGAGGCTGATGACTCACCACGTATTCTGGTGGGAACGCATGCTTTGCTGTACAAAAAAAATAAAGCTCGTAACCTTGGGCTTGCCGTAATTGATGAGCAGCATAAATTCGGCGTTGCCCAGCGTGAAAAGTTTGTGACTGCTGCTGTGAATCCGGATGTTTTGGTCATGACGGCTACCCCCATACCCCGAACTCTTACTCTGACGCTTTACGGAGATTTGGATGTGTCCGTGATTGATGAATTACCTGCCAATCGCGGTGAAATTATCACAGCCTTACGCTCCCCGAATAACATGAAGAAAATTATTGCCTTCATGCGCTCGGAGTTGGCAGCCGGGCGTCAAATCTACATCGTTTCTCCGCTTATTGAAGAAAGCGAGAAAAGTGACCGCTCCGCTGCCGTTTCCGAGTGGGAAAAGTGGACCGGGATTTTCCCGGGGGAGCCCATCGGTTTGTTACACGGACGGCTCTCTCCGGATGAAAAAGACGCGGTTATGGCGGATTTTCGCAACAACACTACTCATATCCTGATTGCCACTACCGTTGTTGAGGTGGGAGTGGACGTGCCTAATGCCACTATCATGCTCATCAATGATGCGGATACCTTCGGCCTCTCTCAGCTCCACCAGCTCCGAGGCCGTATCGGCCGCGGACAACACAAAAGCTACTGCATTCTCTTGTCTGACGCAGCACCCGGTGAGCCCGGACGCGAAAAACTGGAGGTTCTCTGCCGTACCCTCAACGGATTTGAAATTGCAGAGGAAGACTTCCGTCTCCGTGGTCCGGGCGATGTTCTCGGCACAGCTCAGAGTGGCTTGGGGAGCGTGCAATTTGCCGAGTGGTTGAGTGATACACGCTTAATTCACCGCGCTACCCGTGATGCCAATGCCATTCTGGATGCTGACCCCTTGCTGAATCTCCCACAGCATGCTCCCCTGCGAGAGCTGGTACTGTATGAATCTGACCAAGGTGTCATAGGGTGATGCCTGCTATCAATTTGCCGAACAAATGTACCGGTCAGACATTATTCCTGTCCTAAAGATGCAGAGAGAAGCTTTTTCACTTGAAAAGAGCGGCAATATTTGCTATATCTCGTGTTGTAAGTCCCCCATCGAGCATGAAACAATCTACCATAGAAACGACAAGGAAAAGAAACATGAAGCTCCATATGCTCTATGCAGTAATGGCTACCTCGCTGGGGATGGTCAGTATGGCGCCGACTTTGCAGGCAGAGGAAAGACCTCCTTTGCAGCAGATTGCTATATGGACAGCTAATCCTGAGTCCTGTGAGCGTGCCGCGCTCCTTGAATTACTCAAAAATAAGGATGTGCGAGTTCGTTCTGCCGCATTGGATTTATTGGAAAGTGTTACCGGTAAAGATTTTGGGTTAGACCCGTGGGTCGCTCCGAACAAAGTGCCGCATGAGGTGCAGCAAGCATTGCAAGAATGGGCAGCGGTGGACTCTATGTTGGGAGATTCATCCGTTGCCCCGAGTGAGGAACATCTGAGGGATGCTATTGCCGTCCTGAAGAATGCTGACCCGGATACCATGCGTCGTCTTTGTGTTAAGTTTGCTCCTTTCAAGTCTGCAATGGCCTACGCTATTCAGCAAGAGCTGGAACAACAAGCGGACGTACTGAGCCAACAAGAGCAGGATAATTTACGCTGCGCACAATTCCGTGTGCAGTTGCAGGATGTGATGCCGGCGGATGCCGGTCATGTTGCAAGTAAGCTTACCTCACATGTGCGCAATGATACCCTGGATGCGTTAGAAATGCTGCGCGAGGTAGGGGTGGAGTCCTTGCCTGTCGTCATGACTTTCACGAATCACAGTGACACTCTGGTGCGAGAGGTGGCTGTAGACGTGCTGTTGGACATAGGCTTAAACTCATCATTTGCCGTATTGATGCCGTCCCTGATGGAAGAGCAAGACCGGAACATCCTGCAAATAGCGGCACGCCGAGCCATTGACTGCGCTCCTACTGTGGAGATTATTTTGTTCCTGAACAAATGCGCTACATCTGATGATGAAGACGTCTCCTTGGCCGGATTGGAAGCCCTAGCCGAACTTGCCGGAGATTCTGACGAACGTCCTACTTTCCGCAACTCCGGTGCCGTTAAGCCGGAATCCGTTACCATTGCCACTGCGCAACACGGGTTGACCGAGCATCAGTTCATTAAACTGATGCAGTCTCCTCATTGGCGTGTAAGGGCAGCTACGCTGAATCTTCTCTCCTCCTCCGCAGCCTATGTGCCGAGTGTGGCTAATCAAACTTTGCAGGAATTAGTTGTCAATTCTCTGAAAGATGATGATGAGACGGTCCGGCAAGCCGCCGTAAACGTTATTTACAAGCGTTCATTGGCAAGAAAGCATTTGGACGCCTTGGCGGAATTTGCCCAAAGCTCACCGAAAATGGCGCCTTACGTCGTCTATTTATTTTGTGAAAGCGGGGCAGATTTGCCGCCCGGGTTACAGGAACTGCTAACTCGTTTTACCCTTGAAGAGGTAAATATGCTGGCCTATTATGATGAAGAGCAAAAAACCGTGTTTGCTGAAGAACGTCCGGGAAAACGCGCTTTGACTGTGCTGATGGCACTGTTGCGCAATCCTGACCCGGGGGTGCGTACTGCTGTCATGAAGTGGTGCGGCAGGTATGTAGCCACGGAATCTGATGAGATGGTAACTATCTTCTGTAATTGGATGCAAGATGCCGCGGTATCCAAAGATGACAAACTGGATATGCTTGTAGCCGGTGGTTTTCATACGCGTGGTAAACCCGGTAAAAAGATAGATGCCTTTTTAAAGGAATGGATTGCTGCGGAGCTTGATTCTGCACGGACTTCGGACCCTACTCAGCGGTTGAAACTCATATGTGCCTTTTGTGATGTGGATGAGGAGCAGGCTGCACAGTACATAACGGTTGATGTTTTACGCGCAGATATTGAAGTATTAGAGAGTTTGCTATCCCGTCATTCATCCGTTGTTCAGAACGCTGGGGAGGAAAGCATCATCGCATTGCTGACCAACAGCCGCATACCGTCATATCGCGTCTCCTCATTGGTAGACAGCCTTATCGAACGCGAAAAGGGGTGCGAGTTAATCATGTCCGCGCAGCTCCCTGTTTCTGTATGGCGTCATGTAATCAGCTCATTATCACCTTATTCACTCAAACATAGGGATGGTTACGCAAAGCTGTTAGCCGGTTTCATTACGCAAGCACTGGATAACCGCTTTACTGACGAGTGGCGTGCTGTCGCCGTTCTGCTGACAATCCGCCATGCAGAGTATTTGGATTCCGGAGTAGTAGAATCTGTGCGGAATTATATTAATCAATTACCGGCTGAGGCGGCGGAGCTTTATAACTGTGTGCGTGAGTTCCCGAAGACAGCTGCGGAGGTGGAGCCTTGGGCTCGGAAGTACCATAATTCTGCTAATACGGAGGTTCGTAAATTAGTGGCTGCCTGTCTTTTGCCCTTGGATGGATGGAGCTTGCATCTTATCGTCCAAGATAATACCGGAGATGAGGTAGATGTAGAAATTAGTCAGCCCATGTCGGAGGTAAATGAGCTCAAACGTGTTTCTTGCCCGGCTACTCTCATTCGGCTGGTGGAGGATATGCAGACTGATGCGGATGCCTCCGTTGCGTTGCGAGCCTGTTCTTCCATGTTGTACAGAACAGGTGATTGTAACAGAGCTCGTTATATGGCCTTATTGAAAGACCGCAAAAAGGCATATGACGCCATGAATGATTACTCCACTGAGGTCAATGTGGAGCGAGAGATGTTGTCGCAGGTGTGGGGGCGGTGGAAAACCTACCGCAGCGATGTGGAAGAACCCTTCAAACTTAAAGGGTCTCCTAAGCGATTGAAGAAAGGGCTGGAAAACATGCTGCAATTACTTGCAGAGCTGAGTTCCGAGTCTTGGGGCCTGCGTGATGAGGTTGCCACCCTTGTAAACTCGGAACGTGGCTCGCAGTCCGAGGTCGCCGTGCGGGTGGACGCCTTTTCATTCAACCCGCCCCCGGCGCCTCCTGCCGCTGCAGCCACGGTATCCACGCCGGATGAAACTCCTGATGCCTCTGCTGAAACGGAGGATAATGATGAACCGGATGCCGTGCAGAGATTGGACAGAAATGTTGCTATCAAAATTGAGTTCTTCCACAAGGAGGGATGTGATACTTGCAAACGTGTTTTGTCCAGATTGGATTCACTGCGCTCTGTTTACCCCAAATTGCATATTGTGACGTATGATGTTGAGTCCGAGGAAGGTTCTACGCGTAACGCTGTGCTCTGTGAGCGATTCGGGGTTCAATCCAAGGACAGGCGCAAAGCCCCGGCTTTGTTTGCAGAAGCCGGCTACCTGTTAGGCGAACGTGCGGATTCTGACGTTGTATCCAAACTGTTGGATGCTTCCATTACCGGGGGCAAGTTTGAAGATAAACTCAGTGAAGCTCCTTCCCAACAAGAACCTCAGGAAAGTATTGAACCTACTGTGAATCCCGATGTTAAGCCGGCTCCGAACATGTTGGCAGAATCCTCGGCTCAGGAGGAGCAAAAAGCGCAGCAGGAGTCTTCGGAAAATGCCATCATGAGTTACGGCGTGCTCTTGCTCGGTATTTTAGCGGTTTTAGGTGGCCTGCTCGCATTCCTGAAAGGTCGTAAAAAGCATGATGATGAGTGATTTTTCATGTCCCCTCGTCAGGGCAAACGCATTGGGCGACGTGTCATACAGAAAATACGGCTTCAAAAATCTTTTTCATGTATTCAACATCCACAGCACAAGCGAATTGCATGTTCTTTACGGATAGTTTTTCGTTTGTGAGCTTCTTATATCGCCTA
>JAFQDN010000089.1 GCA_017415995.1 Akkermansia sp.
AACAAAAAGAGAACCCCGTGAGGGGAGGCATAATGGGAGGAGTTAATATACACGAGGAATGTTTATCGTGGCCTACATGCCGATTTGAGAATAAAAAGCTGCAATTCAGTGCCGTGCATTATGCCACCCCTAGCGGGGTTCGCATCTATTTTTGATACATCACCCGGGGTTGCGTGGCTTCGCCACTCCACCACCGGGCTACCCTATACCGCCCCTAGGCGGGGCTCACGTCTTCGCTGCTGTGCAGCTACGCCGAGGCTGGTAATTCGGCTTTGCAGACGCTCCGCGCCCCCGCTCGCAACGCGCGGCGAATTCGGAGCCCCCGTGGGGCGATAGATCGATAGCCGGGGGTGAGCCCGCGTCAGTGGGCGTGGCCCCCGGTAGAACAGCAAAAGACATCCAAGCCCCGATAGTGGGCGACAGAGACCACGGCTACAATGCATCGCGATGCTTTCTGTCGCCCCGTGCGGGGCTCGGCGAATTCTAACCTCGTCAATCCAAATAACTTGTCAATCGTAACCCGTAACTTGTAATTTCAATTATTGCGGATGAGGACGCGAGTACCGATGGGGCAAGCCTCGAAGAGGGAGAGCATATCCTGCGGGGCAAGGCGAATGCAACCATGGGAGGCCGGGGAACCGAGCAACTGCGTATGGGGCGTAGCGTGAATGTAGATGTAGCGAGCGCGGGTATTGGCATTGCCGGGTTCCAAGCCTTCCAGCGTGAGGATGCGCGTAAGGATGGCATCCTCACCGCGGGCGGCAGACGGGTAAAGGCCGACGGGGAGGCGACCACGGAATACGGTGAGCAGCGGAGCATTCTCGCCATGGCGGCTGAATACAGAGAACAGGCCGAGAGGGGTTTTACCGCTGCCCTCCTCGGAACCGACACCCGCTGCGCCGCTGGAAATACGGAAACACAGGCCACGGAAGCGCAGCTCTTGCGCAGCAATGGAAACCTCAATCATGCCCGGAGGGAAGATGCTTGGGAGGAGAGGAAGCCCACAACCTGCCCCAAGGCATCTGCACGGTGTGAGATACGGTTTTTCTCCGCAGGCGGGAGTTCCGCCATGGTGCAGGCATAGCCCGCCGGAACAAAGAGGGGATCATACCCGAACCCACCACACCCCGCCGGCGTGAGGGTAATATGGCCCTCCACCTTACCGATAAAGTCCGCACGGATGCAGCCGTTTTCCGCCAGGCACATGGCACACATAAAGCGTGCGGTGAAGGGGGGTGAGCATTGCAGAGCCGGAGAGGCCAAATCCGCCAGCAGTTTGGCGTTGTTGGCAGCATCGTTACCGTGCTCGCCGGCATAGCGAGCGGAAAACACGCCGGGAGCCCCCTGCAAGGCATCCACACACAAGCCGGAATCATCCGCCAACACCAACCCCGGCACAACGGCGGATACCCCGCAAGCCTTCAGGCGGGCATTGGCTGCAAAAGTGGAGCCGTTTTCCTCAATTTCCGGAATCTGCGGGTAATCCGCCAAGGTACGCACCACGAACCCCGGCGGGAGCATGGCAGCAATCTCTTGAGCTTTATGCTTGTTATTGGTAGCTATGGTCAGGATGGTAGGCTGCATGGCTGAGTTTAATCGTTGTTAAAGCAAACATTCTTTTTCGGGAACACCTTGGCCAGGAAGAGGGCAATAACGGTAAAGCCCATCATGACGGACAGGGCATCCGCCACTACCTGCGAGTACCATACACCGGGTTCTCCATACCACATCGGCATGAGAAGAAGGCAAGGCAACAGGAAAATAAGCTGGCGGGTGAGCGTCAGGAAAATGCTCATAACCGGGCGCCCGATGGCTTGGAAGAAGTTACTGATGACGATTTGCGGCCCGACCAAGGGGAAAATGAGGCTGACCACGGCAATACCGTACGTTGCCAAGTGGATGATTTGGCTGGCATTCGCATCATCCTCTTTTACAAACATGGAAACAATCTCGCGCGGGAAGAGCTGCATGAGCACGGTGCCCAGCGTTGTTACCGCCCCGGCAAAAAGCATGGCATTAAGCAGCACGCTGCGCACGCGGCAATATTTACCCAAGCCCAAGTTGTAACCGGCTATCGGTTGCATGCCTTGCGTGATTCCCGCCACAATCATGACAAAGAAGAAGATAACGCGGTTGACCACACCGAAAGCCCCTACACCCATTTGCCCATCAAACTCAATGAACTTATGGTTAAACAACAGCACAATAACACATGCTACAATGTTGAGCAGACAAGGCGGCAAACCAATCGTACAAATGCGCCGCGTAAGGGGCAGACTGATGTTGTAAATGCCCCGCGTAAAGCGCAACACCACATCCTTGCGGAAAAAGTGCATCAGCACCCACCCGAGGCCCACCGTTTGAGCCGCCGCCGTGGCAAGCCCTGCCCCGGCAATCCCCCAGTCAAAAGTATAAATAAACAAGGGCGCAATGGCTACGTTGACCACCATGGATATAACCAAACTCATCATTGCCTTGGTGGGGTACCCGCTTGCGCGCATCAGGTGGTTGAGCCCCAAAAATACGGAGTTGAACGGAAACCACAACATCAGCACCAGCATGTAATCACATGAGGGCTTGAGCGTATTCTCATCCGCCCCGAATGCCTGCATGATGTCCGCTATCCACGGTATCGGCAACCAGCCCACTATCACACTACTCAAAAAACTCAGTATCAGGCAATGCCCCAAGATGTTCTGCGCCCGCTTGCGCTTACCCTGCCCCAATGCAATGGAGGCACTGGCCGCACTGCCCAAGCCTACCAAGGTGCCCACAGCCACCATCAGGTTGATGACAGGAAAAATCAGTGCCATGGCCGTAACGGCATACGCCCCGCACCATTGGCCTACGTAAATGGCGCCCACTATGTTGTAGATGGACATTGCCGCCATACCTATGATGGCCGGCAATGAATAGCTCAGCAGCAACGGTAAGATGCTCCTTTTTTCCAACTCTTGCAGCTTTTTGTCACTCGCCATATCTGCCTTGCACCATACTCCCGGGCGCCTGCTATGTCAAGCCTATATTCTCTGCTATCAGGGCAAACGCATTGGGCGACGTGTCATACAGAAAATACGGCTTCAAAAATCTTTTTCATGTATTCAACATCCACAGTACAAGCGAATTGCATGTTCTTTACGGATAGTTTTTCGTTTGTGAGCTTCTTATATCGCCTA
>JAFQDN010000003.1 GCA_017415995.1 Akkermansia sp.
GAATTCCGCTCCCGTCTTCGCTGCTGCGCAGCTACGCCGTGGCAGGCGCTTACGCTCGCAAAAATTCCCCCATCATCCCCCCTTCAGCTTCCGATTTATCGAGCCGTTTGAAATCAACTGAAAACTTAAACAGCGCTAAAACAAAAGCAACACCTAAGAGCCCTCCAAAAAAATTGCTGCCGGGAATAAAAACCCCGCTGCACAGGAAGTACAGCGGGGCGTTTTTTGAGGGTTCAGAGACAAAGCTCAGAGGAATCAGGCCTCATCGGAGGGCAAGGAGAAGTCGATGCCGGCGAGAGCCTGGTAGAGGCGCCAACGGCGGGCAATATCGGCAGCCTCCATGTCCAGGAGCTTATCGAAGTTAGCCTTGTTGTTCTTAGCCAAGAGGCGGAATCGGTTTTCAGCCAACAGGGCCTCGCGGACGTCCTTCTTGGGCTTCTTGCTCTTGAGTGTAAGGGGATTCTTACCCTCCTTGGCGCGGTCCGGGTTGTAATTGTAGAGCAACCAGCGGCCACAATCAACAGCATCCTTCTGGCGGTCCAAGCCCTGAGCCATATTGATACCATGATTAATGCAGTGGCTGTATGCAATCACGAGTGCGGGGCCATCATACTCTTCAGCCTCCATCAGGGTGGTGAGGGCGTGCTGGTCATCGGAGCCCATGGCAATGGAACCGACGTAGACATTGCCGTAAGTCATGGCCATGTAGCCGAGGTCCTTCTTCACCTGGTCTTTACCCTTGGTAGCAAACTTAGCCACGGCGCCACGGGGAGTGGACTTGGAGCACTGACCGCCGGTGTTGGAGTACACCTCCGTATCCAATACGAGCACCTTAACATTGCGTCCGGAAGCCAGGATGTGATCCAAACCACCATAGCCGATGTCGTAGGACCAGCCGTCACCACCGAGAATCCAGACCGACTTGCGAACCAAGTAGTCAGCCTGAGCCTTGAGGGCGGCAAGCTCCGCATTATCGCCACAGGCAGCCTTGATGGCAGCAACCGTGGAGCGGGCGTTGGCAATATCAGCCTCCGTCTTCTGCGGGTTATCCAGCAACTCCTGCACCAAGGCCTCACCAATGACGGGGGCTGCGGCGCCGAGGAGCTCCAGAGCATACTGCTGCTTCTTATCCAAGGAGACGCGGAAGCCGAGACCGAACTGAGCGTTATCCTCGAAGAGGCTGTTACACCATGCGGGGCCACGGCCATCGGCATCATGCGTCCACGGAGTGGTGGGCAAGTTGCCGCCGTAAATAGAGGAGCACCCCGTAGCATTCGCCACAACGAGGCGGTTACCGAAGAGCTGGCTGAGCAACTTGATGTAGGGGGTCTCACCGCAGCCGGCGCAGGCACCGGAGAACTCAAAGAGCGGGCGGAGCAACTGAGCATCCTTCACCTTGGCGTTGTCCGTAACAGTGCGGTCATTGTCCGGCATCTTCTCAAAGAAGTCCCAGTTTGCGCGCTCCGGCTGCAGAGCCTCGGCGGCGGGGGTCATGGTAAGAGAAGCCGTGGGGCACACCTTGGAGCAAAGCGTACAACCTGTGCAGTCTGCGGCAGAAACCTGGATGACGTACTTCATCCCTGCCCAATCCTTGTGCATCTTGCTGGCATCAGCCGTCTTGAATGTTTCCGGAGCACCTGCAAGGTCAGCCGGGTTAATCATCTTGGCACGGATGGCGGCGTGGGGGCAAACCATGGTGCACTTACCACACTGAATACAAGCCTTGCTGGTCTCCGTCTTCTCGGGGTTCCATACGGGGATTTCCAGGGCGAGGTCACGCTTCTCATACTGCGTTGTACCGCTGGGGAACGTGCCGTCTACGGGCATCTCTCCCACGGTTACGGAATTACCGTTGCCGGTCACAATCTTGCCGAGCACATTGCGGACAAAAGCGGGCGGGTTGCCTGCCAAGGCATCCGGAATATCGTGGCCTGTAATGGCAGTACCCAAGGGCACCTCATGCAGGTTTGCCAAGGAAGCATCTACAGCGGCGATGTTCTTGGCAACCACTTCCTCACCCTTCTTGCCGTAGGTCTTCTTAATGGCCTCCTTGATGTAGCCGAGGGCTTCCTCAGCGGGGATAACACCGGAGAGGTTGAAGAAGCAGGTCTGCATAATCATGTTGATGCGACCGCCCATACCGGTAGCCTTGGCAACCTTGAAAGCGTCGATGCAGTACACTTTGATGTTCTTGTCCAGAATCTGCTGCTGCATGCGGGCGGGCAGGCTGTCCCACACCTTCTCCGGAGCAACGGCCGTGTTGATGAGGAAGGTGCAGTTCTGTGCGGCATTCTTCAGGAAATCAAAGAGATTGAGCAAGCTCGGCTGGTGCAACGCAATGAAGTTGGCGCTGGTAATGAGGTAGGTGCTGTGAATCGGCGTGGTACCGAAACGCAGGTGGGATACCGTGGAGGAACCGGACTTCTTGGAGTCGTATTCAAAGTAACCCTGCACATACAAATCCGTATGTTTACCGATAATCTTAATGGCATCCTTGTTAGCACCTACGGTACCGTCGGAGCCAAGGCCGTAGAACATGCAACGCGTTACGGTGTCCGGCTCGGTGGAGAAACTCGGGTCATAGGCAATGCTCTTGCCCGTTACGTCATCTTCAATACCAACGGAGAAATCCGTCATAGGCTCATCCTTGGAGAGCTCATCGAACACGCCCTTAACCATAGCGGGCGTAAATTCCTTGGAGCCCAAGCCATAGCGGCCACCGACCACCTTCGGCATAGCGAAGGGAAGCGTTCCGGCTACCTGAGCATCAGCCAAGCTCTGCACCACATCCTGCAAGAGGGGTTCGCCAAGGCTGCCGGGTTCCTTTGTGCGGTCCAACACGGCAATCTTCTTCACGGTGGCAGGCAAAGCAGCAATGAGCTCCGCTGCCGGGAACGGACGGTAGAGGCGCACCTTGAGCACACCAACATCCTCACCCATTGCGGTTACCGCCTCCAGAGCAGCCTCTGCGCCGGAGCCCATCATGATGATAACGCGGGTGGCAGTCGGGCTGCCGATGTACTCTACCAAGTCATAGTAACGGCCGGTCAGGTCACCGAACTTCTTCATGGCGCCCTTCACAATGGCGGGAACAGCGGCATAGAACTTGTTGACGGTTTCTCTGCCCTGGAAGTAGACGTCCGGGTTCTGGGCAGTACCGCGAATCACGGGAGCATCCGGGGTAAGAGCGCGTGCGTGGAAGGCATCCACCCACTCTTGGTTAATCATGGCACGCAGCGTATCGTCCGAAATGTCGGCAATCTTGCCTACCTCATGTGAGGTACGGAAACCATCAAAGAAATTGATGAACGGAACACGGCTCTCCAGCGTAGCGGCATGGGCAATGGCAGCCATGTCCGGAGCTTCCTGCGTACTGGCACCGCAGAGCATGGCAAAGCCGGTAGAGCGGCAGCTCATCACATCGCTATGGTCACCGAAGATGGACAACCCCTGTGCAGCAAGAGCGCGCGCAGCTACGTGCAATACGCACGGTGTAAGCTCACCGGCAATCTTAAACATGTTCGGAATCATCAGAAGCAAGCCTTGAGAAGCCGTAAACGTCGTAGCCAAGGAACCCGTCTGGAGGGCGCCATGCACGGCACCGGCAGCACCGGCTTCACTCTCCATCTCCACAATGCTGGGGACTGTCCCCCAGAGATTCTTGCGATCTACAGCAGTCCACGTCTCTGCCGATTCACCCATCGGCGACGACGGGGTAATGGGATAGATAGCGGCTACTTCTGAACAACGGTATGCCACGGAAGCCACAGCCTCATTGGCATCTATAGTGCTGTATGTAGTGCTCATAATGTAAAATGTGTATGTGAAAATCTCTGAAATTATAGGCGACACAGCCACGCCCCAATGGTAAGGCATGATGCTTTCACCGCCCTTATCATACACCGTGAAGCGTGCAGAATCAATCAAAAAAAGTTTGAGCCAACTATATTTTTGCGAAAATACAGGCTACTTCCGACAAAAAACTGCCGCAGATGCGGCAGTTTTACGGAAGCGTATGTAATTTTATGAAGCTTTGGTATAAAGAGGAAACGCTTATAGTTCCCCGCCGGTGTGTGAAATATCGTTTACATCAGGAGGACGGTACAGGCTGCGGTTTTGTTCACACTTTTTTGACGCACTCCGACATTTTTTTACTCGATGGTCAAAAAAAGGCAAGCACTCATGCTGCGGAGGAACGCAACAGAGTGCTTGCGGAAAGGATGAACCGGGATAACTTAACGGCTGTAATTGCCGGGGTCCTGCGTAATGGTCACATCATGCGGGTGGCTTTCCTGGAGACCACCGGCTGTAATCTGCACAAAGCGAGCATGCTCACGCAGCTCCTGCAGATTCTTGGCACCGAGGTAGCCCATACCGGAGCGTAAACCGCCCACCAACTGGAAGATAACATCCGCCAGCATACCCTTGTATGGCACACGAGCTTCCACACCTTCCGCCACCAGCTTGCCACTGCCATTCTGGCCATAGCGGTCGCCGGAACCGGCACGCATAGCACCCAAGGAGCCCATACCACGGTAAGTCTTGAAGTTACGGCCTTGGTAGTGCACCACGGCACCGGGGCTTTCCTCACAACCGGCAAGCATACCGCCCATCATGATGAGGTCTGCACCGGCTGCAAGAGCCTTAACGGCATCACCGGAGTAGCGGATACCGCCGTCGGCAATCACGGTAACACCGGCCGGGCGCGCCACCTTGGCCACCTCCTGAATAGCGGTAAACTGGGGCATACCCACACCGGAGATGATACGAGTGGTGCAAATAGAGCCCGGCCCCACGCCCACCTTAATAGCACTGGCACCGGCGGAGATGAGGTCGCGGGCGCCGTCCTGAGTCACTACGTTACCGGCTACAACAGGCTTGCCGAGCTCACGGAGCTTCTCGATAACATGCAGCACGCGGCTGGTGTGCCCCGTAGCGGCATCAATGAAAAGAGCATCTGCACCGGCATCCACCACGGCCTGTGCTCGCGCCATGAACTCCGGACCCGGCCCCACGGCGGCACCGCAGCGCAAACGGCCGAACTCATCCTTGGTGGACTCTTGGAATGCCTCACGCTTGCGGATGTCGGTGTCCGTAATCAGGCCGGCAAGGCAGCCTTTTTCATCCACCAAGGGCAGTTTTTCGATTCGGTTACGGTAAAGGATTTTGCGGGCTTCCTCCGGGGTAGTGGTGGGCGCACCTGTGATGAGGCGGCTCATGGGAGTCATTACGTCAGCCACGCACATAGCATCCAAATCATGGCCGTCGAACACGCGCATATCGCGTCCGGTGATGATACCCTCCAACTTATTGTCCGCATCCACCACCGGGAAACCGGAGAAGCCGTGCTCAAGCATAATGCTCTTAACCTGGCTAAGACGCATCTCACGGGAGACGGTGATGGGTTTGGTGATAACGGCGTTCTCAAAGCGCTTGACTCGTGCCACCATCGAGGCTTGGTCATCAATGCGGTTGTTACGGTGAATAACACCCAAGCCGCCTTCACGCGCCATTGCAATGGCCATGTCCACCTCCGTCACGGTGTCCATCGGAGCGGAGAGAATGGGCAACCGCAGGGGGAACCCCGGAAGAAGTTGAGAAGAAGGATCGGCCTCGCCGGGAAGAATGGTGCTCAGGCACGGAAGCAAGAGCACGTCGTCAAATGTAAGTCCAAGCTGAATTTCTGCCATAGCGGAGATTATAACGTATGGCCACCTTTTGCAAGCCTAATCTGCCAAAAATTGCATTTTTTTGCATTTTTTTGCCTAAAAAAGCCCAAAATGGGGGTCAAATGTACTTTCTTTCACGGAAAAGATGCGCTTTGAGGGGGTCGGAGGCGGCAAGATGAGTAAAGCCGATGGCAAGGGCATCCGCGGCATCAGGGGCCGGGGTTTCCGAGAGACCGAGCAAGGCACGCATCATAAAGGCCACCTGCTGTTTACCGGCCGCGCCCCTGCCGACGGTAGCTAACTTCACACAAGTGGGGGGGTATTCCATAATGCGGAGGCCATAACGAGCAGCTGCCAGCACGGAAGCGGCTCTGGCAGAGCCCATGTAGATTGCCGTGCGGTGAGATTGCACGAAAATAATGCCCTCAATGGCCAGCTCATCCGGTTGCCATTGCTCGATAAGAGCACACACCTTCTCATGAATGGCAAGCAAGCATGCGCTTTGCGGCAACCCGTTTTTGAGGGAAAGCGTACCGTACTCTAAAGCGACGGCATGCTTATGGTCGCCATCCAACACGGCAAACCCCGTATTGCGAATCGCGGGATCTATGGCTACAATCCTCATGTTGCACTACCGCTACGGTGAGGGGGAGCAGCGCCTGCCCCCCTCCCTTACACTCGGAAAAAGGCCGGAAGATTACTGCGGATTGACCGTTCCGCAGTAGGTCCACAGGGTGGAATCCAACTCCTCCTTGGCGGCAGCAGCCAAAGCACGCGCCTGCTCCGGAGTTTCCGTAAGGGCAAACAGCGTGGAACCGGAGCCGCTCATCAACGCGGCGCGCACGCCTTCTTGGCTCAGCATCCACATCTTCCATAAGCCCAGCACCGGGAACTTGGTGAAAACGGAGCGCTCCAACTCATTGACGATTTTGATACCATCCACAGTTTGAGCACCATAGTTGACGCCCTTCATGCGGTGAGCCCCATTCAACCCGCGGTATGCACTGGGTGTGGAAACCGCAAACTGCGGCTTAATCAGCACAATGGGGCTGCTCCACCCGGCAAGCTCCGGCTCCGGTGTTACAATCTCCCCCCTGCCCGTGCAACGGCTGATGACGGGGTTAAGGAAAAACGGAACATCACTGCCGATGGCGGCCGCCATAGCGTGCAGCTCTTCGTCACTGTAATTGGTGCCGATGATTTCATTGAGCGCGCACAGGGTAACCGCAGCATCTGCCGAGCCACCGCCCAACCCCGCCCCAAAGGGGACGTTCTTGGTAAGGGTGATACGCTGTTTTGCTTTGCGCCCATATGCTTTCTCAAACTCGCGCACGGCTTTGATAACGAGGTTATTCTCATCCAACGGAATACCGGGAGTATCACACAACAGGGTTGTTGTGCGGGAATTATGAAAATCCAGTCTATCCTCCAAATCAAGTTTTGCCATCAGAAGGTCCACATTGTGGTAACCATCCTCACGCTTACCCATAACACGCAAGGAGAGATTGATTTTTGCCGGTGCGCTATACGTGGTCATGCACGCATTCTACACGAAAAATTGCCCATTGTGAAGCCAAAATCATGCTATACGCAAAAAAACGCAAATTCACCCGCCATTACAAAAAACACACGCAGCGGAATAGTTATGAATCACTTAGCCAAATCATCGGATTCCTCCCCTCTCCCACGATAAAAAAATAATGAAAAATTAAGCATTTTTTTATTGCTTTTCTTGGAGCATGGGTATAGTATGAGTATTGCAGAAAGGTGCATACCCGCGTCTTCCCTGCAATCAGAAACAACCAACAAACATAGAAGGAGGTACCAACCATGCAGACATCGAATGTTGACACTAACATTGTCGTAACGGGGCGTCACGTTGAAGTGACGGATGCAATTCGCGAGTTCGCTACCAAAAAAATCCAGGCTATTCACATTGATTATCCTCGGATAGTGGAAGCTCGTGTGGTAGTGGATGTGCAAAAAGACCGCCAGGTGGCAGAAATCGTACTGTTCTGTGCAGATCACATCACCATTCAGGCGTCTACCGTTGGAGCCGACCTCTATGCCGCTATTGATGAGACGGTCACCAAGATTATGCGCCGCATGCGCAAACACAAGACGCGCCTCATGAAGCACTTCCGTCCGCACCGTTCCAAGAGCATCCGCAAACTGGAGGAAAAGGTTTACGATGAGGATGTGCTGGATTACGAGGATTTCGATGCTCCGGAAGACCCGAAACCGGTACGCATCACCCGCGAGGGTTACGAGCTGAAGACCATGTACAAGGAGGATGCCATCATGGAGCTGGAAATCTCCGGCAAGCCTTTTGTGCTCTATCGCAACGCACGCCGCAATGTGCTGCAGATTGTGTACCGCCTCCGTGAGGGCGAGTACTCCATCATTGAGCTGGGTAACGAGCTCAAGGCTTAATGGCACAGCACGTACCGCAAGGTATCTTAAATCAACCGCCGGCAGCTCCCCTGCCGGCGGTTTTTCTTCAGTTTACCGCAGCCATAGGAGCAAAGCCGAACAAGCCGGCCACCATGCGAGCCCCCGGTGCCCGCAACGCGCTATTGTACTCTGCAACGGAACGGTTGTACACCCCGGCAAGCTCCTCCTGCCTATATAAGGAAACGGACATGGCAGCGCACAACTCGCGCAGATGCGGGTCCTCGCGCATGTTGCGGGTGGTCTCCAGCGTGTGTACGGAGTGACTGACTACACGGCGCAAATGACGCTCTGCCGAGCCCAAGCCGGCAAAATTACCACGGCGCGGAGCTCCGGCCGTTGCTGACAACGCACGCTCGGAATCCTCTGCCCACCGCCGCATATCCCGTGGCAACATGTCTCCTTGCGGCAAATATGAGGCAAACGCCTGCAAAAAATCCCCCAAACATTCGTTACGCAAGCGCGTGGCATCCGTCCACTGCAACCACGCGCCCTGTACACGCTCATACAAATGAAACAAACGAAGGTACGATGACACAACCCATGCGCCCATGGCCACCAGCAATGCAAAGGCTACTAAATACTCCATGCATGCGTTTTATTACATCTGCGCCGGAATGACAAGTAGTTAGACTATCAATTAGCATGCAAACCACCCGGCGCAGCATATTACCGCGCCGGGTGGTTAAAAATAAGTTTCAGCAGGCAGCTTTACTCAGCAATGGTAACCTTGGCATTGCGTGCCAACAGGTCCAGCACCTTAGAGGTAACGATGGACAGGCGGATGCCCGTCATGCGGTTCTCACGGTGCAGTTTGCGAACAAAGTTCTTGAGGTTTTTCTCACGTGCCTGGCGGGCCATATTCTGAATGGCGTCAAGCATCTCAGCCTCCGTAGCGGTAACGTGCTCACGGCGAGCAATCTCCTGCAAGGCAAAGTATACGCGCAGGTTGCGCTCCGTCTCAGCCTTGGCGGCCTCGCGCACGGCATCCATGTCCTTAACGGACTCATAGTCACCGGCCTGAATGGCAGCGTACATCTTGCGCTGAGCCGTATTCTCGTTCTCACGCTCCACCAAGTCAGCCGGAAGAGCAAAGCTGAGCTGGTCCGCAAGCTTCTCGGAAATCTGGTCAGCCTTGGCCTCATCATTGCTGCGCTCCTTGTTGCTCTTGATGTTCTCACGCACAATGTCGCGGATTTCCTCCAGAGTCTTACCGGGAAGAGCAGAGGCAAAGAGCTCCGCGGTAATCTCGGGCACTTGCTTCTCGCGCACTTCCTTAACCGTGCAGTGGAACACTACCTCCTTACCGGCAATGTCGGACAGCGGGAAGTCCGCTTTAAGCTGAGCCACAATCTCCTTGCTCTCACCGGCGGCAACACCTACCAAACCGTCCGCAAGCTCGGGAATGAAACGGTCATCCTCCAAGTTTACCCAGTAGTCCTCACGCCCCTCCATGAACCCGACGGGCTTGCCGCAGTACTCAGCCGTGGGCTTGCCCTCCACCGTGGTCTTGAAATCCACCACCACGACGTCGCCCTTGGCGGCAGTGCGCTCTACAACCTCATGCTTAGCGGAGGTCTCAGCGTACTTGTTGAGCATATCATCCACCTCGGCGTCCGTCACATCCGTGGTGGGTACGCTTACCTCAATACCCATGTACTCCGGAAGCTCAAAGTCCGGCACTATGGTCAATACACAGGTCAGGGTGTAGGAGCCGTCCTCCTGCATCTCACCTTGGGGAGTGCCGAAATCAAGTACCTTGAGGTCCGGATTCTCATCCAGGCACTTATCCTGAATATCGGACTGCAAACGGGACTCCAATTCCTCCTTAATCTCGGAGGCATAACGCTTGGTAATCACGCTTTTGGGCGCTTTACCGGGGCGGAAGCCGGCAATGCGGACATTCTTGCCGTAGTAGCCCACAATGCCATCCCGGACGGAGGCTACATCAGCTGCCGGTACGGTAGCCTTGAGCTCCACCTGGCAATCACTTGTCTTGTTAATGGTAATTTCCATAATTCTTGAGGATTGAAAATTGCAGAAAAATGTCTGTTGATTTTACACGAAAACACCCTGTTTGGCAAGCCGATAGTGAGTAATGACAAAGTTTTTGTACAAAAAGCGAGTTATCCCTCCCGGGATGGCGCATATTTTTTTGCTTGTCATGCGAGGGGATTTTTGATATTAAGAGAAAAGATACAGGTTTTCACCTTCACACGCACTATTTAATAGTCATGAGAACAAAATACCTATTCCCCCTGATAGCGCTCAGCATGGCAACAACCATGGCAGGTGAGCGAGAATGCTTTGATTTTGACTGGAAGTTCAAATACTTCGGCGGTTATGACCCCGCATTGGCAGGTTCTGCCGCGTCTGCAAACACACACCACCAAGGTGGGCACGCTGCCTCTAATGCAGTGGACGGCAATTTGGACACCCGTTGGTGCGCACCGGATCCCAAAGCCGGCCACAAGCTGATGGTGCGCCCCGGGTTTGATGACCCGGTGCAGCTCTTCTTCATTTACTGGGAGAAGGTGTGCAACTTTGACGTCACCATTACCGTAAAATGCAAAAACGGCAAAACCATCACGGAAAAGTTCAACGCGGGCGGTCAGGCTGCCGCCTTCGTCATGATGAAAGATGACCCGCAACCGATTGACTACGTCATCATCAGCATCGACGGCGGCACCTCTCGCACTCAATGGGCGAGCATCAAAGAAGTCATCTTCACCGGGGTGGACAACAAGCCCATCCCCGTCAAGCAAGGTGAAACCGCCTATGTGCACGCCCTGCCCACCGCCTCTGAGGAGGGCTACAAGCCCGTGCAGCTCCCCCATGACTGGGCTATCGAGAGCCCCTTCATGGCAGATGAGCCGAACGAGACAGGCAAGCTGCCGTGGAACGGCTGGGGCTGGTACCGCAAGCACTTTGACGTACCCGCAGACTTCGACCCCGCCAAAGACCGCTATTTCTTGGACTTCGATGGCGTGATGGCCAACCCCAAGGTGTACGTGAACGGAGAGCTCGCCGGTGAGTGGGCTTACGGCTACAACTCATTCCGTGTGGACCTCACCCCGCACCTGAAGGCCGGCCAAAAGAACCTGATTGCTGTGATGGCCAGCAACCTGTCGCTTTCTTCTCGCTGGTACCCGGGTGCCGGCATTTACCGTCACGTCTGGCTGGAAAAGACAGCTCCTGTGCATTTGGCTCAGTGGCCCACTTACATCACAACTCCGCAAATCAGTGCCGATAACGCTACCGTTAAAATCCAAACAGGTATCATCAACAGTGGCACGGAATCCGTAGAGGTTGAGGTACAGCAACAAGTGGCCGGCATTAAAGCCCAGCCCACCACCATCACCATTACCCCCGGTACGGAAAGCATTGTGGAGCAGGAAATCCACATCCCCAATCCCAAAATATGGAGCTGCGAGGAGCCTAATCTCTACACGGCGGAAACCACCATCCTCATCAATGGCAAAGCGGTGGACACCAAGCACAGCCGCTTCGGCATCCGTTCCGTTGAGTGGCGCAAAGACGGCTTCTACCTCAATGGTAAGCGCGTTCCTCTCAAGGGCGTTTGCGAACACCATGACCTCGGCGCCCTCGGCGGTGCCTTCCACAAGCGCGGTTACGAGCGCAAGATTGAAAAGCTCAAAGCCATGGGCTGCAACTCCATCCGCATGACCCACAACCCGCCCGCCCCGGAGGTGCTTGACCTCTGTGATGAGCACGGCATCCTCGTCATTGATGAGCTCTTCGACATCTGGAAACGCCAGAAGTATGAAAAAGTGAACGGCTACCACATTTATTGGGATCAGTGGTGGAAGAAGGATGTGCGCAACTTCATGCTGCGCGATCGTAATCACCCCTCCATCATTGCTTGGAGCGGTGGTAACGAGGTCCCGGAGCAAAGTGCCCCCAAAAACCCCAAACGCCATCAGGAAAACCTGGCCATTGCCCACGGCCTGCGTGATGAAATTCGTAAGTACGATACCACTCGCCCCTACACCGTCGGCTGCAATGACCAAAATGCCTTCCGCAACGGCTTCGTTGACACGATGGATGTGTACGGCTTCAACTACAAGCCGCACCTCTATCCCCTCTTCCGCCAAATGCACCCGGATAAGCCTTACTACGGCTCCGAGACCTGCTCCTGCGTCGGCACGCGTGACACGTATGCCTTCCCCCTCAGGTGGCATGTGCAGGGCGGTTATGAAAAGGTGAGTATTGCCCCCTTCCAGGTCAGCGCCTACGGTGTTGCCTCCACCCACTGGGGGTATTGCCCGGACATTGAGTTCCATGCTCATACCAAGGCTCCGGATCTGGCAGGTGAGTACGTGTGGACCGGCTTCGACTACCTCGGCGAGCCCACCCCCTTCAACCAAGACGCCACGATTGAGGGCAACATCAAGCACCTGCCGGAGGCCGAGCGTAAGGCTATTATGGCTCAGTACGCGGCCATGGGCGACAAAGCACCCAGCCGCTCCTCTTACTTCGGTATTATTGACCTCGCAGGCTTCCCCAAGGACATCTATTACCTCTACCAAAGCCGCTGGAATCCGGAGCTGCCTCAGGCTCACATCCTCCCCCACTGGAACTGGAAGGGCCGTGAGGGAGAAACCACTCCCGTCATGGTATTTACCTCCGGCGACGAGGCTGAGCTCTTCGTCAACGGCAAGAGCCAAGGCGTCCGCAAACGCGGTGACGGCGAAACCTTCCGCCAAAAGGGTAAAGATTCCAAAAATAACAATGTGCCTTACCTGGATGTCAGCAAAAACCAGTACCGCTTCACCTGGGAGGATGTCGTCTACGAACCCGGCACCGTTGAGGTTGTCGTGAAGAAAGATGGTAAGCCTTGGGCCACGGCAAAACGCGTCACGACGGGTGACAGCGTATCCGTTCAGCCCGTGGTGGACCGCCCCTCCATTATCAACGATGGTCACGACCTCGCTCACCTCGAGCTCGCACTCACGGATAAGGACGGCAACGTTGTTCCCACGGATTGCCGCAAGGTGGAGTTCTCCATTGATGGCCCCGCCGTCCTCGCCGGTTTCTGCAACGGCAACCCCGTGGACCAAACCTGCCTCCAAAACCCGCAGCAATGCTTCTTCAACGGCCGTATTCTTGCCGTTGTTCGCAGCAAACGCGGTGAATCCGGCACGGCCACTGTCACCATCAGAGCCGAGGGCTTGCCGGAAATTAAGGTGCCTGTCAAGGTGGCTCCGGCTCAATAAGCCCCCTGCCCCGCTCTCCCTTCCATCCCTCGCTGCGCATCCCCGCAGCGGGGGATTTTTGTGTTCCGACGGGAACGCGGCCTGAGCGCCGGTTTTTTCAAACTCAGCTCCATCAAAAACGGCGTAACGCCCCGGACAAATTGTTTTTTGCAAACGTACAAGCTATTTTGGGTAAAAGCATCTTGACAAACGCCATTTCACACCATAATATAACCACATATGGTGAAACAAGAAGAAATCGGCGCCCTCATCAAAGCTCGCAGAATGAAAGAACGCGTGAGCTTGGAAGATTTAGCCGCTTTGACCGGAGTTGGCATTAATACCCTGAGCCGCCTGGAGCGAGGGGAGGGCAACACGCGCCTCAATGTTTTGCTCACCGTCACCAATGCATTGGGACTCCACCTCACCGTTACTCCCAACAAAACATCATACTGTGATTCATGAGGGAAAGAAAAGCCACCGTTTACGTCAAAAACAAACCTGCCGCGGTGCTGGTTGAGCACGCGCAGCGGGGAAGCCGGCGTTACGAGTTACAATATCTGCCGGACTATTTGGAGCAAAAACCTTGTTTTCCCATCAGTCTGCGGCTTCCCCCCCGCCCCGCCCCCTACTTTGCAGAGCACCTTTTTCCCTTTTTCCAAAACATGCTGCCGGAGGGTGAAAATAAAAAATTGACGTGCAAAGCCTGCAAGTTGGATGAGGATGACCTCTTCGGCATGCTGGTACATTTAGCTAAGTATGATACCGTGGGCGATGTAACCGTGCAAGAAATCACGAACTCATGAAACCGCTTTTCTCAGAATACACCCCGGCAGAACGCGCCCAGATGTTCGAGGGCAAGGCGGCCTCCCCTCTTTTACCGTACCGTTACAAGGCTAAAGGATTAGGAGATGACTTACCGGCATCCACCGGCTCGCTCTCCGTATCCGGTGCTCAACAAAAACTGGGAGTATGCCTTGAAAATGGCCTCCTGCGCATCGCGGAACCGGGTGAGCAAAGTACGCACATTCTGAAACCCTGTGCCGACGGCCGTTTTACCCTGAATCACGATATGCCCGCCAATGAGTTATTTTGCCTCAGCATGGTGGCAAAACTATTCAAAATTCCTGCGGTCCACGCCACGCTATGCTTTTTCAGTGACGGAGTGCCGGCATACCTGACGAAGCGCTTTGACGTATTGCCGGACGGCTGCAAACGGCACGTCGAAGATATCGCCTCGCTTTCTGAAACGGAGGTTCAGGGAGATAGCCTCAAAAAATATCAGGGCAGTTACGAGCAATTAGCCGCCATCATCGCGGAAACCTCCACGGCTCCCCTGCTGGATTTACGTACCTTTTTCAAACTGGTGCTGGTAAACTATTTACTGTGCAACGGCGACGCCCACGCCAAAAACTTTTCCATGATGGAGCATGATGACGGAGCTTGGAGATTGGCTCCGGCGTATGATATTCTGAATACGCGCCTGCATGTGGCGGACTCCCCTTTTGCTATGGGCTCAGGCCTATTTTCTGATGGCCACAAATGCCATAAGAGTGGCATGCGGAATCACTTTACTGAATGGGCTGAGTGCATCGGCCTGAATGCCAAATTCGCAGCAAAAGAAATCAACAGAGCACTCACAACCCTCCCGGAACTATTGCTGCAACTGCAAAAATCGCATCTCTCTCAAAAGGCGCAACGCGTTTTCCGATACCATATCCGCCGGCGATTCCTGAGTTTGAAATGAGCGCTTTAACCATATATGGTTAAAATTAGGCATCAACTCGTCTACAAACAAAACCGGATACCCAAATTCACCATATATGGCGATTTTTTTTGCTCTGATTCCCCTTTGCTCAATTCTGATACAGCAACTACTCGATAAATCGGAAGTTGAAGGGGTGTTTGCGAGCGCCAGCGCCTGCCACGGCGTAGCTGCGCAGCAGCGAAGACGGGAGCGGAATTCTGAACCTGCGTCAGCGGGTGACCTAACTTAGCCTAGGGCGTAAGCCCTAGGAAATGGGTAAAAAAACAAATCCGAACCCGCGAACCGTTGAGGCTTGCCGAAACGGTATGCGGGTGGCATAACCCTCCCGGAGTACGTAAGTGCGAAGAAATCCCGTATGCATTAATTCGTCTTATGACATCGCATTATCAATGGGATATTAACGCACAAACAAAACACGCGCCACCCCGGCTCGGAGCTCCCGTCTCCGCGTCTCGCTACGCTCGCTTGCTACGCCGTGGCTGGCCGGTCCTCGCACTATATGCCGCCCTCGTCGCCCTCGCTAGCGCTCTGGCAGCTCGGGCTCTATTTCATTTTGCTTGTTACCTAGGGCTTACGCCCTAGGCTAAGTTAGATCACCCGCTGACGCGGGTTCTGATTTAGGCTCGCTGGCGCTCGCAAACACCCCTTCAACTTCCGATTTATCGGGCAGTTTGAAATCAACTGAAAACTTAAACATCGACTGATGAAAATGAAGCCACGCCAAAGCAAAGCTGTAGCGGGTGACAGCGCACCAACTAATCACCCGTAAGACCGGGACGCTGCTGCATGCGCGCCCAATCTTACGGGTGATGCTATACCTGAATTGCAGGGCTGCTTTACTTTCGTCTGCGTCGCACCGCTAAAGCTGCCAGCGCCAGCAGGCTCAGCGTTGCTGTGGCAGGTTCGGGCACGACTCTATTAACACCGACTAGATACACAGCCCCCTGTTCATATACCAGCTTGGTATTCTCGTTAATCCAATCACCAGAAAAGTAATCCATAGCATTCAACGTGACCATTGAGCTTTTTTGAGTTGCTGTGATATTATCAAAAACAAACTTGACAGTCTTGACGTCTGTAAAGAGCATGACCTCTGAATCTTCATTGTATTGTGCTCCCAACGTCAAGATCAAATTAATTTCGTTACCGGGTTTAGAGTTGAACGAAAGTGTACCGTCAATGACGCTCAGATGAGCACCATCAGCCTTATATGTGGAATTAGCTGCCAAATTTAAGTCGCCGCTTATAATCCCCCCCAGCTTTTCGTTGAAAATAGATACGCTATCTTCTTCCGCAAGCGTTATAACAGAATCAGGCAATGGGATATCTGTACTCTCCACAGCTAAAGCTGCGCCATCTGCAATGGTGATGGTTTTCGCCGTTAATTTGGCGCTTCCATTCACTCCTTTTAAAGTCAGTTGCCCGGTACTGTTAATCGTTACATTATACCCGGCAGCATTTACTTCTGCATCCAGCACTTTCAAGGTTGCATTGCCTGCCGCTACCAGATTGACATCGTGCGTTTTCAGAACAGCATTTTCTTCGACTCGTAACGTACCGGCATGCAGGTTTACCGTACTCAGTATTTCGCTCGTGCGTGAGTTTCCAATTTCCGCAGCCGTTCCGGCAATCCCCCCTTTTACTTCTTTCAAAGCCTCTTCCGTATATTTCCCGCTGAAGATGATGTCGCCGGTCTGTGCCACGGTTTCACCGTTGCTGTTGGTGTATTTACTGTTCAGAGCCAGACTGCCCCCCACATATACGCTGTCTTGAAATTCAATAAAGTGCCCTTCTGACGCGGATAATACCACATCTCCGGTAGCATAGAGTCCTCTCAAACGATAGGTGTACGGATTACTTTCAGTATTATTTCCATGCCGTTCATAGTTCTGCTTGAAGATAACACTGTCGTTGCCCTGTATGGTGACAGTTTCGGCGTAGATAGCGCCACCATAAGCACCCTCGCTGTTTTTAGTGCTCTTTGCACTGTTTCCGTTAAACATGACGCTTCCGTTTTCGCTGAATAATAGGGACTCTGAAATCGCAGAAATCGCACCACCTGTAACAAAACGTGTACCGGAAGAATAATTATCTTCAAAGAGCACGTTTTGATTATCGTTGATTATAACAAAGCCGATAGATCCAATAGCTCCACCATTAGAGGATAGAGTGGAGCTTGTCGTACTAGCGTAATTATTCGTGAAAGAGATACTATCATTCTTGTCGATTGTCAAGGTGTCATCGCAGAAAACAGCCCCGCCGTTTGCCGCACCATCTGCAGGTGAAACATAATTCCCATCGAAGGTTACACTTTTATTTTTGCTGATTTCTCCACCGGTTTCAATATGAATCGCCCCACCAAAAGCAGAGTATTGGCTCCCCGCTGTATAGCAATAATTACTCTTGAAGGTTACAACATTATTTTCACTAATGTAAAGGAAAGAACTGCTTAAAATGGCTCCGCCTAGACAGGATTCGGCACCCTTTGTACAATTCCCTTCAAATGTTACGCTTTCATTTTCGCTGAGAGTTGTAGTACCGCTGTTGTTGTAAATCGCCCCGCCATGCGCTGAGCCGTAGCCAGTGGCATAATTGTTGTTAAATATTACACTTTTATTTTTGCTAAGAGTTATATCTCCATCGTAACTATAAATTGCCCCTCCGTAGATTTCAGGCGAGTATATTGAACTGTACGTAGATGATGAATAATTGTCTGAAAAAATAACGTTTTCATTCCTATTGAGCGCTATGGTTCCATTGTAGCTGTAAATAGCGCCTCCGCAGGTAAGGTCTTGTGCGCTGGTAGAGGTATTTTTACTGAAAACAACTTTGATGTTATCCTCTATGGCAACAGAACCTGAGTTTTGCGCGAATATGGCACCTCCAGAGTAATTGTTAACAAACTCACTAGCGCCGGCAGAAAAGGTTAATTCATCCAATCCTAAAAGAGTAAGGATTTCTTGGTCTTTAATATACACGTCGCTGTTTGAGGTAAAAGCAAGCGATGAACGAGACGCTGTATCAGCAGAGGTAAATAAACGAGACCCAGCAGCTAAGCTAATCACCCTTACACTTGAAAACGTTAAATCATTTTGCAAAAGGAAAGCATAATCAGCGGAATTCCCGACCGCATCAGTTACTTCTTCAGGGGTAGTAACATCGAATGCTGTATATGAAGACGGAACTTCTGCCGCAAGTGTAAGATTAGGCAGGGCTGCTGTAATGAGTGTGGCAACTGCACAGAGCCGTCGAACAGGGAGGTGTAATTTCATGGTTCAAATAAGGTTAGATTATTTAGAATTGGGGATTGAAATCGTGTGGTCTGTCATCCTAATGACATGCTGATATCGGTGATAGTCAAAAACAATTTCTAGGAGCAATAGCATAACAGCAACCGTTAAACCATCTTGCACATTGGCATTAGCATCGATCTTCAGCACAAAACATGAACCGGCAATCCAAGCAAAACAACAACTCTGCACACAGTGAATAAAATCAGACCACGTGGACACCTTTCGAGCAATAGCATGACTCATCTGCAAGTCGGGCAACAATTCAACTTTTTCTTTTTGCTCTTTGGTGGCGCTGTTCTTTTTAAGCTCTTCTTCAATAAACCAACATTGTTGTGTACGTTGTATGACAAGGCTCAATCCATTCGTCAGCAGTAATCCAAAGAAAACAAATATAAGCACTGCTATGATTAGCGCAAGAATGGAATGAAACCAAAGCACACAAAGAAATAGAAGAATTCCAAAAATAACAAGGCTAAAGATACCGGAGCTCTTTGACTTAAGTGAAATATGCTTGTGGAACAATTCAAATAATCCTTGTACGCAATAACTGTACAGATTTTTCTCCAAATGGTATATTATCGTACCTATAATACAGGAACAAATTCCTACCACCGCTAATTTTCCGGCATCCCAAGCTAAAGGGGCACTGTGTTGTATGCGCAAACTATTCTGTGTTACTTCATAAGCAGTCGCGTTCTCACACAAAAAACAGTTGCAATGGGATGTTGCATACAGAAGAAAAGGAATAAAGAAGACTACGCCACAAAAGAATTGACGCAGAAAATTTTGTATCGAAAACTTAGGCAGAAACGAATCCATATTCACTTATGTAGCTATAATACGTATTCATAATGCGTACGGCATCCTATCAAACACCGTGACAATTATCGAGTTAAATTTTGCATTCCGGATGCCTTGAAAAGTGCGTGCACGGTAATTTTTATTTGGATATCCGCAAAAAATGTGCTTGACTTGCGCATTATGAATACGTACACAACCGAAGAGGTAGCAGCATTGGAGATATTGCGAGGGACGGGCGTTAACATCGTGGAGGCAGCACTGGTGGCGAGGGCGGCGCTGGAGGCGGGTAGATACAAAGTGAAGCGTGCGATGAAGTGCGTAGCACTGGGCGCGGAGGAGTTGAAGCGGCAGGAGAAGACGGTAAGCTTTGAAAAGGCGGTGGCGGAGGCGCTGGAGGCAAGAAAAGGGCGGAGAGCGAGGACGCTGAGCGACTACCGCTATGTGACACGGCGATTCATGAAGCGCTGCGAGGGGTTGGCACAGCGGCGTGTGCGCAGTATAAGGCCGGAGGAGTGCGCGGCGTACATCGAGCAAGCCTTCACCACGCCGAGCCAGCGGGCAAAGGCAAGGCGTATACTCAGCGCAGTGTTCGGCACGGCGGTGAAGCGTGGCTGGTGCAGCGAGAACCCGGTGCATAAGGTGGATGTGCCGGTGGTGAAGGAGCAGCGCATCCGCATCCTGACACCGGAGGAGATAGAGCAACTGCTGAGCACGGCGCGCAGCTACCGCGGGGGCTGCTGCCTGCCGGCGGTTGGCATGATGCTGTATGCGGGCATACGCCCGCATGAGGTGGCGCGGCTCACGTGGGAGCAAGTGGATTTGGAGGGCGGAACCATCAGCATCCTTCCGCAGCACAGCAAGACCGGAGGCGCGCGCCTGGTGACCATCCACAAGCCGCTGGCGCGGCTGCTGGCACAATTCCGCCAAGAAAAAACGGCCAAAATATGCCCGAGGCAATGGGTGAAGCGCTGGCGCCAGCTGCGCACCCAAGCGGGGTGGAATACCCGCAACCACCGCTGGCAGCAGGATGCCCTGCGCCACACCTTCGCGAGCTACCACCTGCGCCACTTCCGCAGCTACAGCGAGCTGCAATACGAAATCGGCCACCGCGACACCAACCTCCTGCGCACACGCTATGTGGACATGAGCGGCGTGCGCCGCTCCAAGCGTTTTTGGTTGTAGTAGCCCGGAACCCATGCGCACAGGCAGCACGCGCGAGCCCGAACAGCGCCCGCGCGATTTTTATAGGGTACGGGGCTGAGGCATAGCCCTCCTACAAACGCCACCGCAGTAAGCAAACCCGCTCGGTTGGGTGAGCCAACCGAGCGGGGAAAGTTCAGGAGCTTGCGGGAGCGGGAGGATTAGTCCTCGCTGCCGACGGTGAGAGTATCATCCTCGGGGATGAAGTCCTCCTCATCATCATAAGTAGCGCGGGGAATGGGAGTAGCACCGGGAGCGGGCTCCACCACGATGTTGCGGTACTTATCGAAGCCGGTACCGGCCGGGATGAGGTGACCGAGGATAACGTTCTCCTTGAAGCCCTCCAAGGTATCCACCTTGCCGAGGGTGGCAGCCTCCGTAAGCACACGCGTGGTGTCCTGGAAGGAAGCGGCGGAGATGAAGGAATCCGTCTTAAGGGAGGCCTTGGTGATACCGAGGAGAATGGGCTCGCAGTCAGCGGGACGGCCATTCATGCTGACGGTATCGCGGTTGATGCGGTCGAGGGTGGTGCGATCCACCTCATCACCCCAAAGGAGGCCGGTATCACCGGGGTCCTTCACGCGCACCTTGCGGAGCATCTGGGAGACGATAATCTCCACGTGCTTGTCATTAATTTCCACACCCTGCACGCGGTACACCTGCTGCACCTTGTTGACGAGGTGCTCCTGCAGAGCTTCCTTACCGCAAATGCGGAGGATTTCATCGGAGGCTTCCGTACCGTCGGAGAGGGGCTCACCGGCGCGGACGAAGTCACCATCATGCACAATGATGTGGCGGTCCATGGGCACCAAGTGCTTGCAGGAAATAGCGCCCTCGTTCTCATCACGCTCAGCAAGCTTGGCAGAGCGGCGACGGGACTTACCGGCAGCTTCCTTGGCCTCGGCATCGCGGTAGATGGTCACCACCTTCTTACCACGAATCATGGCGTCATCAATGCCGACGATACCGTCCATCTCAGCCAGTGTGCAGGTATCCTTCGGGCGGCGAGCCTCGAAGAGCTCGGCGACGCGGGGAAGACCACCGGTAATATCGTTCGTCTTCTGCACCTTACGGGGCGTCTTGGCGATGGGAGTACCGGCAGAAATCTTCTGCTTGTTGGAGACGGCGAGGTAAGCACCGGTGGGGATGGTGTAAGAGCGGGGCTTGTCCTTCTCCGTACCGGGCTTGGCGGTGTGCACGATAATGCGCGGAGCGAGGTCCTGGCGGTGGTCAATGATAACGGTCGTACCACGGCCGGACTCGGTATGACCGGACTCCGTGCGGCAGGTAATACCCTCAATCATATCCGCAAACTCCACCGTACCGCTGACTTCAGCAATCTGCGGGATGGCGAAGGGATCCCACTCAGCAATCAGAGAGCCGGCAGTAATCTCTTCACCGTCCTTGACGTGCAACACGGCACCCAAGGTGAGCTGGTAAGATTCCTGTTCCTTACCCTCGGCGTCATAAACCTTAACACCGCCATTCTTGCAAAGCACCACCATGTTGCCGTTCTCGTCCTGGACGCAACGGCCACGGAGGTTTTCGTCGTAAATGAGGCGACCATTCGTCTTGGCGATGTACTCCGGGCGGCTGGTGGAGGCAGAAGCCGTACCACCGACGTGGAAGGTACGCATGGTAAGCTGCGTACCGGGCTCACCGATGGACTGAGCGGCAATAATACCGACAGCCTCACCGACCTTCACAGACTTGCCGGTAGCGAGATTGAGGCCATAGCACTTAGCACAGCAGCCCTTCGTGAGGTCGCAGGTAAGCACGGAGCGAACCTTCACCTTCTCGATACCGACCTTCTCGATGAGCTTGGCAGCGGCATCAGTAATAATCTCATTCTTGGCAACGATGAGTTCCTTTGTGGCGGGGTTGTAGATGTCGTCACAGGTCACGCGGCCGTAAATACGCATGGAGAGGCTGGCAATCTCATCATCACCGTCATAAATGGCGGTCATGGTGATGCCGTTGTCCGTACCGCAATCTTCATCACGTACGATGACGTCCTGTGCAACGTCCACCAGCTTACGGGTCATGTAACCGGAGTCAGCCGTCTTCAGAGCGGTATCCGCCAGACCCTTACGGGCACCGTGGGTGGAGATGAAGTACTCCAGCACGCTCAGGCCCTCACGGAAGTTGGAGGTAATGGGGCGCTCGATAATCTCACCGGAGGGCTTAGCCATAAGACCACGCATACCGGAGAGCTGCTTAATCTGGGCTTTGTTACCACGAGCACCGGAGTCCACCATCATGAAGAGGGGGCTGGCAACGGAAGAACCGTCATTGTACTCCAGCTTGGTGTAAAGCTCCTTCTGGATGGCATCCGTCGTGGAGGACCAGATGTTAACGACCTTCTCATAGCGCTCACCGTTGGTGATAAGGCCTTCCTCATACTGCTCCGTCACCTGAGTCACCTCATCGTAAGCGGAGGCAATGAGCTCATCCTTGTGCTCGGGCACAACCATGTCCACGATACCGATGGAGCAACCGGAACGGGTAGCCTCCTTGTAACCGAGGGACTTGAGGTCATCAAGAGTCTCGACCGTCTTGGCCTGACCGCAGGTCTGGTAGCAGCGCCAGATAATCTCGCCGAGCTCTTTCTTGCGAACGTTACAGTTGATGTAACCGATTTCGTTCGGCCAGATTTCATTGAAGCGAACGCGACCGGCCGTGGTAACGATAGTCTTCTTGTCCACGTTCTCCTGGTTGTAGGAGAGGCGATCGAAGGCTTCACCGGTTTTACCGTAATCCGGGTTCTTGAGGCGAATCCAGTCATGGTAGCCGATTTTGCGGGAAGCGATGGCGAACTCCACTTCGGAAATGGACTCAAAGAGCGGCAGCAGGTGCTGATTATCCTCATTCTCCTTAACCGTCTTGGCACGGGTATGGGTGAGGTAGTAGGCACCGAGAATGATATCCTGCGTGGGAGTGCTGATGGGCTTGCCGGAGGCCGGAGAGAAGATGTTGTTGGGAGCCAGCATGAGGAGGCGAGCCTCCAGCTGGGCTTCCACGCTCAGCGGCACGTGCACGGCCATCTGGTCACCGTCGAAGTCAGCGTTGTAACCCGTACACACGAGCGGGTGCAGACGGATAGCGCTGCCTTCAATCAACACAGGCTCGAATGCCTGAATGGAAAGACGGTGCAGCGTAGGAGCACGGTTCAGGAACACGGGGTGTCCCTTGGTCACTTCCTCAAGAATATCCCACACAACGGCTTCCTTGCGGTCAATCATCTTCTTGGCAGAGCGCACGGTGTGCACGTAGCCAAGCTCCTTGAGACGGTGGATGATGAAGGGCTCAAAGAGAGCCAAGGCCATCTTCTTGGGCAAACCGCACTGGTTCATCTTGAGGTGCGGACCAATCACAATCACGGAACGGCCGGAGTAGTCCACACGCTTACCGAGCAGGTTCTGACGGAAGCGACCGCTCTTACCCTTGAGCATGTCGGACAGGGACTTGAGCGGGCGGTTGCCGGCACCCGTCACGTGGCGACCATGGCGACCGTTGTCGAAGAGGGCATCCACAGCCTCCTGCAACATGCGCATCTCATTGCGCTTAATCACCTCCGGGGTCTGAAGGGCAGCGAGCTCCTTGAGACGGTTGTTACGGTTGATAACACGGCGGTAGAGGTCATTAAGGTCGGAGGTGGCAAAGCGACCACCGGGAAGCGGAACGAGCGGGCGGAGATCCGGGGGGATAACGGGGAGGATGGTCAGCACCATCCATTCCGGGTGAGTACCGCTTGTTTTGAAGCCTTGGGCCAGTTGCAAACGCTTAGCAATCTTGCGCTTGTTCTGTTTGGAGTTGGTTTTCTCCATTTCCTGGCGGAGTTCATCAATGAGGGCATCCAAATCAATGGTAGCGAGCAGGCGCTGAATAGCAGCAGCACCCATGGCAGCCTCCGGGGCGTCGTCACCGTAGTCCTCAAGGAACTCCTCGTACTCCTCCTCCGTGATAATCATACCACGCTCAATGCCGTTGACACCGTGGGGGTCAACAACGATGTAGTCCTCGTAGTAAATCACACGCTCCAAGTCACGCGCAGTCAAATCCAGCATGAGGCCGATGCGGCTGGGCATGCACTTGTAGAACCAGATGTGGGTGACGGGAACAGCAAGCTCAATGTGCCCCATGCGCTCACGACGCACGCGGGCAGAGGTAACCTCCACACCGCAGCGGTCACAAATCATGCCCTTGTTCTTGGCGCGCTTGTAGCGGCCGCAAGAGCACTCCATGTCGCGGGTCGGGCCGAAGATACGCTCACAGAAAAGGCCACCCTTCTCCGGTTTGAACGTACGGTAATTGATAGTCTCAGGGTTCTTGACCTCGCCGCTGGACCAGCGCAGGATGTCCTCCGGGCTGGCAACGGTGATGCAAACCTGGTCGAAGTTTTTAGGCTTCTCGTTGTTAAGGTCAATGTAAGGCATATAAATGGTGTTTTTGAAGGTTGGGGTGCCACCTGCTTTGAGTCAGCAGGTGGCGGTTACAGGTTTACATCTCATCATCCTCCTCTTCATCGGAGGAATCATCCATCTCATCATCGTCGTCGACGTCGTCATCGTAAGCATCGAAGTCGGCGTCTTCAGACTCCTCAGCGAAGAGCTCATCGTCATCGCCCTCAGCAAGCAACTGGAAGAGGTCGTCCGTGGTCTGCGGAGCATTCTCGCGGTCTTTCTTCTCAAGCGGCTGTACATTCAGGCAGAGAGCCTGCATTTCCTTGATGAGCACGTTGAAGGATTCCGGCGTACCGGCCTCCAGGGAGTTGTCACCCTTGACGATATTCTCGTAAATGCGGGTACGGCCCTGAACGTCGTCGGACTTAACCGTAAGGATTTCCTGCAGCGTGTAAGCGGCACCGTAAGCTTCCATAGCCCACACTTCCATTTCACCGAAGCGCTGGCCACCGTGCTGAGCCTTACCACCCAAGGGCTGCTGGGTAACAAGGGAGTAGGTACCAACGGCACGAGCGTGCACCTTATCAGCCACAAGGTGATTGAGCTTGAGCATGTAGGTATAGCCAACCACCACGGGGTAGTGGAAGTACTCACCCGTCAGGCCGTCAATCAGGCGGCTCTTACCGGCAACGGAACCATCCTTGCCATCGCCCACCCAAGTGAAACCGGGAACCTTCTTAGCCTGGCTCATGTAGTCCCAAATCTTGGACTCCTCGATACCGTCGAACACCGGAGTGGCAACCTTGAAGCCGAGAGCCTTGGCAGCAACGCCGAGGTGAGCCTCCAGCACCTGACCCACGTTCATTCGGGAAGGCACGCCCAAGGGGTTGAGGATGATGTCCACCGGGGTACCGTCCTCCAAGTAGGGCATATCCTCGATGGGGAGCACACGGGAGCACACACCCTTGTTACCGTGACGACCGGCCATCTTATCACCGACACCGAGTTTACGCTTGGTAGCAATGTAGACCTTAACTTCCGTCACAACACCGGGGTCCATCTCAGCACCGGCCTCGAGCTGGTCAAGTTTGCGCTCACGCTCGTCATCCAAATCCTCGAAGCGTGCGGCGTAGGCATTGATGATTTCAAAAATCTGGTTACGCACGGGGCTCTCGTTCATCTCGATTTGGTCGTGGTGAACAGCCAGCTTGCGCAGCAGGGTCTTGGTAATCTTGCGGTTGGCCGGGATAATGACCTCATTGGAGCCGGAGCGCGTTACTTCCAACGGAATCTTCTCACCGAGGAGACGGTCAGAGAGTTTGCTGGTAAGTTGCTCAATCAGGGCATCCTTAGCGCGGTCGTACTCGGAGTCCACCTTCTTGCGCTGCTTCTGGCTCTCCTTCTCGGCGTCCACAGCAGGAGCTCCGGGGGCGGAGGAGCGCACAATACGCACATCCATCACCACGCCCTGGGTACCCGGGGGAACGCGCAGAGAGGTGTCCTTTACGTCGGCTGCCTTCTCACCGAAAATGGCACGCAGGAGGCGTTCCTCAGGAGCAAGGTCAGTCTCGCTCTTGGGCGTAATCTTACCCACGAGGATGTCGCCGGGCTTCACCTCAGCACCGATGCGAACAACACCGTCGCTGCCGAGGTTCTTGAGCGCATCATCACCCACGTTGGGAATGTCTCGCGTAATTTCTTCCGGCCCGAGCTTGGTATCGCGGGCTTTTTCCTCGAACTCCTCGATGTGAATGGAGGTGTAGGCATCCTCCTGCACCAAACGCTCGGAAATGATGATGGCGTCCTCGAAGTTGTAACCGTACCAAGACATGTAAGCCACCAGCACGTTGCGGCCGAGAGCCAGCTCACCGCCATCGGTACAGGGACCGTCGGCAAGGACATCGCCGGCGTTCACCACGTCGCCACGGGAGACGATGGGGCGCTGGTTAATGCAGGTAGAGGCGTTGGAACGCATGAACTTGCGCAGCTGGTAGACGTAAATGCCCTTCTCAGCATCCGTGCGGACACTCTCCGGGTCGCTCAGCCAACGTTGCGGGGCAACGGGCAGCTGTCCGTCATGCGTTGTCACAATGTACTCAGCCGTCGCAGATGCCACAATGCCGGGAGCCTGAGCCACCACAACAGCGCAACTGTCGCGAGCGCACTTGGCCTCAATACCGGTACCGACGAGCGGGGCTTGGTTCACCATCAACGGCACACCTTGGCGCTGCATGTTTGCACCCATGAGTGCACGGTTGGCGTCATCGTGCTCCAAGAAGGGAATAAGGCCTGCAGCAATGGAGATAATCTGCTTAGGAGACACGTCCATGTACTCCACCTTGCGCGGGTCCACCTCAATGAACTCACCACGCTCACGAGCCGTGACGCGATTGCGGACAAAGTGCCCCTGCCCGTTGTCGTTATCAATGGGATTGTTAGCCTGAGCAATGAGATGGTACTCCTCCTTGTTTGCGGTAAGATACTCCACCTCGTTGGTGATGATTACCTCCGTGTCAATCACGTTACCCTTCTTGTCCTTCTTCTCAATCTGACGCACGCGACGGAACGGTGTCTCAATGAAGCCGTACTCATCGATGCGGGCAAAGGTGCAGAGGGAGTTAATCAGACCGATGTTCGGACCTTCAGGCGTCTCAATCGGGCAGATTCGGCCATAGTGAGACGGATGCACGTCTCGAACCTCGAAGCCGGCGCGGTCGCGGTTCAGACCACCCGGGCCCAATGCGGACAAACGGCGCTTGTGTGTAAGCTCTGCCAGCGGGTTAATCTGATCCATGAACTGGGAAAGCTGACTGCGGCCGAAGAAGTCACGCACAACAGCGCTGAGAGCCTTCGGGTTGATGAGCTTGCTGGGGGTGATGTCCGTGCGGGTGGAATCACAAAGAGTCATACGCTCCTTCACCAAACGCTCCGTACGGGCAAGACCAACGCGGCACTGGTTGGCAATCAACTCACCGACGGCACGCACACGGCGGTTGCCGAGGTGGTCAATATCATCCACCTGTCCTTCACCGTGCTTCAAACGCAGCAGGTACTTGATGGCGGTAAGGAAGTCGATGGGTTGGATGAGGCGAATATCCTCGGAAACGTCCAAACCGAGCTTCTGGTTGAGCTTGTAGCGGCCCACGCGTGTGAGGTCATACTTCTTCTCCTCCTTGAAGAGGCGATCCAGAGCCGTAGCGGCCTGCTGAACAGAAGAGGGATCACCGGGGCGGAACTTGCGGAAGATTTCCTTGAGGGCGGACTCACGGTCGAAGGCCAAGTCCTTCTTGAGGGTCTTCACCAGCGTTTCTTCTTCACGCTGGTCAATCACCTCAATTTCCTTGATACCGAGCTCCAACATCTTCTTGATGGTGGAAAGGCTCAGAGGCTCATAGGCCTTGGCAATGATGGTGGCTTTCTCGCCGTGCTTGATGTCCTCGAAGGGGATGAGGTACTCGAGCTCGTCACCCGTTGCATCAGCAAGCTTGAGCGTCTGGATGGTGTAGAACTGCTCAACGATGGAGCGGTCGCTCTCAAATCCGAGGTAACGCAGGAAGGTTGTTGCAAGGAACTTGCGACGACGACGGCGACGATCCAAGAAGACGTACATCAGGTCGTTCGTGTCGAACTGCACCTCCAGCCAAGAGCCGCGATCAGGGATGATGCGGAAGGAGAATATGTCCTTACCGTTGGCGTGGCGTGTCTTCTCAAAGCATATTCCGGGAGAACGGTGCAACTGAGCCACAATCACGCGCTCTGCACCGTTAATCACAAAGGTACCGCGATCCGTTATCATGGGTATTTCACCCATGTACACGTTCTCGTCTGCGGTGTAATCACCGCATTTCAGGCGGAACTTCACGTAAAGAGAAGCACTGTAGGTTTCACCGGCGCGGATGGCGGCAAAATCGGAGGTCTTGGGCGGAGATATCTCGTAGGAATCATATTCCAAGCGAATGGCCCCATCATAACTCTCGATAGGGAAATGCTCGGACAGGACTGCCTGCAAACCCATCTTGAGCCTCTTATCAGGCTCACTGAAACGTTGCAGGAATTCCTCGTAAGATTTTGTCTGAATCTCAATGAGGTTAGGGGGATCCATAACCTCTTTGATCTTGCCGAAACTGATTCGCTCTTGCTTAGGCTTTGACATGGAGTTGGCGGAGATGATGTTGTGCACCCTGTCCGGGTGCGGGTCGGTTTACGTCTGGTAAAACCGACACGGATTGGTACGTTAACCGCTCTTTCTGTACCCGCCCGCGTCGATTTTACGCGGCTCGGCTCTTTTACCAAGTTTTTTACCACTTGATTCTTAACATTTAGGAAGTTAGAGCCATACTTCCCCCTACATTTGAAGACGCGAATGCAGGGGAGGCGTAAAATCCTCCCCTGCGGTCGCGAAAATCGGCAGGTTACTTGATAGTGACCTTGGCACCGGCCTTCTCGAGCTCGGCCTTAGCCTTCTCGGCGTCCTCCTTGGAGGCACCCTCGAGGATGATGGCAGGAGCGCTCTCAACGAGCTTCTTGGCGTCAGCCAGACCGAGACCGGTCTTAACGGTGCGAACAGCCTTAATGACGGCAATCTTGTTGCCACCGGCGTCCGTAAGCTCAACGTCGAAGTCAGTCTTCTCTTCCACGGGCTCAGCAGCAGCAACAGGACCTGCAGCGGCTACGGGAGCAGCGGCGGATACGCCCCACTTCTCTTCGAGCATTTTTACCAGTTCAGCAGCCTCCAGGATGGTAAGCTTGCCAAGTTCCTCAGCGATTGTATTGAGATCAGCCATTGTAGTATGTGTGTTTGTTAATTGGTTCTAAGTCGCGGGTGGGGGCTCCCCACCCATTTAAGTTCTTACCGGCCGTAGAGCCGACAAAGAGCCTAATTTTTTCAGGCGGCGGAGAGGGTGTACCACACCGCCGCCATCTGTTCAAGTCTTTTTTTACTCAGCAGACGCATTTTCTTGCTCTGCACCACCATTTTCCTTGTCGACGTATGCCTGGATGACGCGGGCGAGGGCGGAACCTGCACCGTTGATGGTACCAAGCAAGGTAGCAAGGAGCACCTCGCGGCTGGGCAAATCACCGAGAGCCTTGATTTTCTCGGGAGCAAGCTCAGCGCCGTCAAGAATACCTGCCTTGTAAGCAGCCTTCTTGGACTTTTTGGCGAAGTTGTTGATAGCCTTGGCAGCGGCGCATACGTCGCTGTCGCCCATCACATAAGCAGTCTGACCCTTGAGGGCAGCTGTAATGTCGGGCAAACCGGCGTCGGCGATAGCCTTAGCCATGAAGGTGTTCTTGGCAACTACGCAAGAAGCACCGGCAGCAGCCAGGTCAGCGCGCAAACCCGTAAACTCGGGAACAGTCACACCGGTGTAATCGATTACCAGAAGGAAGGGTGAAGCATTCACCTTGGCCTTGAGGTCATCGATGATGGTGGTCTTATCGGCGTTCACTTTCTTTTCAGTACTCATTGTTGTATCAGATGGTTCGATTTATTACTTGGAGTACTCAACCGGAGACAGGGAGAGGCCCGGGTTCATGGAGCTGGACATCGTAGCGCCTGCAATGTAGGCACCCTTGGCACCGGACGGACGAGCCTTCACAACGGCGTTGATGAGGGCGCGAGCGTTCTCCACAAGCTTCTCGTTATCGAAGGAGAGCTTACCGACAGCGGCAGAGATGTTGGCGTTCTTGTCAACCTTGAAGTCAACACGGCCGGCTTTCACCTCGCGAACAGCCTTGGCGGTGTCATCCGTCACAGTGCCGGTCTTGGGGTTGGGCATCAGGCCACGCGGACCGAGCACACGGGCAATCTTACGCACCTGGGCCATGGCGTCCGGGGTGGCGATTGCGCTGTCAAAGTCGAGGTAGCCACCCTGAATCTCCTTGATGAGATCTTCCAGGCCTACCTTCTCGGCACCGGCTTCCAGAGCAGCGGCAGCAGCCTCACCCTGAGCAAAGACGATGACGCGAACATTCTTACCGGTGCCGTGGGGCAGAGAAACGGAACCACGGACCATCTGGTCAGACTTACGGGGATCCACCGTGAGGCGGAACGAAACTGTGACCGTCGGGTCAAATTTCGGAGCGGGGAAGCTCTTCATGAGCTCCACGGCTTCATCGACAGCATAGTTCTTGGTGGAATCCACCAGCTTAGCTGCCTCATTGTAGCGCTTTGAGCGTTTTTTGGACATAATAATTAGCAGTACGTTCGGGGTTAATATGTTCCCTCCTGCAGAAGGGGTTACATACCCTCTACCTCTACACCCATCTGGCGGGCCTGACCGGCAATAATGCGGCAAGCAGCCTCCGGATCCTTCGTGTTGAGGTCGGGCATCTTAGCGTTAACGATCTCCATCAGCTGAGCTTTGGTAAGCTTAGCAACCTTCTTCTTGTTCGGCTCACCGGAACCGGACTTGAGGCCGGCAGCCTTCTTGATGAGGTTAGCTGCCGGGGGCTGCTTGGTGATGAAGTCGAAGGACTTATCCTTGTAGACAGTGATCACGACGGGAAGAACGTCACCGGCCTGCTTCTGAGTCTTAGCGTTGAACTCTTTGCAGAAGCCCATGATGTTCACACCGGCCTGACCAAGTGCAGGACCTACGGGCGGCGAGGGATTCGCGGCACCGGCAGGAATCTGCAGTTTGATTACTTTTACTACTTCTTTTGCCATGGTTTTGTTTGTTTTGGGTTACTGCCTCAGCCTGTCCCGGCAGGGATGCCTCAGCAGCGAAAATTGTCTATCTTAATCAGTTGGAGGCGTTTTTGCCACGCTCTTCCTCAGGCACAAGCTGCACCTGCGTGTAGTCCAAGTCCAGCGGGTTGGAGCGCCCGAACATGGAAACACCTACACGGAGACGACCGCGCTCGGCATCCACCTCTTCCACAATACCGTGCTCACCCTGGAATGCACCTTCAAGAACCACAACCTCGTCCTTAACATTGAAGACGATCTTCTGGCGCGGTCCTTCGCTGCGGCGGGCAATCTCATTCATGAGTTCGCGTACATCCTTGGGAGACATGGGAAGGGGCTCTTTGTTGCGACCGCAAGCAAAGCTGATAACTCCGTCTACAGCCTGAATTTTATACCAGGCATCATTGTTGAGCGTGCCATCGGGGCGACGGAGGGCAAAGTTCAGGTACACATAGCCGGGGTAAAGCTTGCGATCCTGTACGTATTTCTTACCATTGCGCACCTCCTCAACCTTTTCAGTAGGCACAAGAGGCTCACTCTGCACGAGAGCCCCCATTTCTTCGTCTTCCTTGAAAAGACGCTTGAGATTATCTACGGCACGGCGCTCCTTGTTGGAGAGAACATGCAAAACGTACCACTGATCTTTGGCATCAGGGGTAACACGTGCGCGTGAGCTGTTTTTTCTTTCGTACGGGCGAGACATATTCAGCAGGAAAGGGTGTTATGAATGACTCCGGGGGAACTTTTACTTCTTCAGGAAAGCACACTGATGAGCGTTGTTACGACCTCGGCCATCACAAAGTCAAAGAAAGCTACATATCCACCCAGCAATACCATTGCTACAAGCACCATGAGGGTAGACGTCCATAACTCGCGGAATTTCTTAAAGCCTGTAACCTTCGGGTCACTTTCCCAAGGCCAGGAGCACTTCTTGAGCTCACCTTTGATGTTGGAGATAAACTGGGAAATTTTGCGGAACATGTGTGTGCAGAGTTACGGTTATTTTTTGAGACAAAAAAAGAGGAAGGTCAACAGGGTATGAGAGACTCGAACTCCCAACACGCGGTTTTGGAGACCGCTGCTCTACCAATTGAGCTAATACCCTTTTACCTTGCTCTGTTTTTGGCCTCCCGGGGGCGCCTGCGTTCAGGCGCCCCCTTTTGGCTTTTGGTTCTTACCCTTGGTAGAAGGTGGGCAAAAACCGGATTGGAGTTAATTTGTTAAGGCTGATTAGGCCTTGATGCTGGCAACCTTACCGGCGCCCACGGTGCGACCACCCTCACGGATAGCGAAGCGCATACCCTCCTCCATAGCAACGGGAGTGATGAGCTCAACAGTGATGGTTACGTTGTCACCGGGCATCACCATTTCAGTACCCTCGGGAAGAGTTACGGTACCGGTCACGTCCGTCGTACGGAAGTAGAACTGGGGACGATAGTTGTTGAAGAACGGGGTGTGACGGCCACCTTCTTCCTTAGTCAGCACGTAAACAGCTGCCTCGAACACGGTGTGAGGAGTCACGGAACCGGGCTTGGCGATAACCTGACCACGAACGATGTCTTCCTTCTTGATACCGCGAAGGAGCAGACCCACGTTGTCACCGGCCTCACCCTTATCAAGGAGCTTGCGGAACATCTCGATGTCGGTCACAGAGGTCTTCTGCGTCTCGCGGATACCCACGATTTCAACTTCCTCCATCTTGTTGATGATACCACGCTCGATACGACCGGTAGCCACAGTACCACGGCCGGAGATGGAGAACACGTCCTCCACGGGCATAAGGAAGGGCTTCTCAGTCGGACGCTCCGGAGTCGGGATGTACTCGTCAACGGCAGCCATGAGATCAAGAATCTTAGCGCTGTACTCCGGGTCACCCTCAAGAGCCTTAACAGCGGAACCCGTGATGATGGGCAGGTCGTCGCCCGGGAACTCGTAAGAGGAAAGAAGCTCACGGATTTCCATCTCCACGAGCTCAGCGAGCTCAGGATCAGCAAGGTCCATCTTGTTCATGAACACAACGATGTAGGGAACACCCACCTGACGAGCAAGCAGGATGTGCTCACGAGTCTGCGGCATGGGGCCGTCAGCAGCGGATACAACGAGGATAGCGCCGTCCATCTGGGCAGCACCGGTGATCATGTTCTTAACGTAGTCAGCGTGACCGGGGCATTCAACGTGAGCATAGTGACGATTCTCAGTCTCGTACTCAACGTGAGCGGTGGAAATGGTGATACCACGCTCGCGCTCCTCGGGAGCGCCGTCGATCTGATCATAAGCCTTGAATTCTGCCTTACCCTGCTCTGCAAGAACCTTGGTAATTGCAGCAGTAAGAGAAGTCTTGCCATGGTCAACGTGACCGATTGTACCCACGTTCACGTGGGGCTTGGTGCGCTGGAATGATTCTTTGGCCATAATGAAATATTGATTAGTTTGGGCTGCTTATTCTTGCATGAGCCGGAAACAAGCTTCTGGCGGGATTTGAACCCGCGACCTCATCCTTACCAAGGATGCGCTCTACCCCTGAGCTACAGAAGCGTTTTGGCTCTTGATGTCCCCTTGCGAGGGAACGTAAAGCGAGGACAGTTTACTCTTTTTTGAAACAGATGTCAATCACAATTTCATATTTTTTTCATTTTTTTATATTTTTCTTCACAATATATTGATTATCAGATACCCTAAATTTTAGATTTTTTTATTGAAAAATGGAAAAGGTAGGTTCAAAGTAGGCACGTATGAAGAAAATCGCACTTACAAGCGTAGTAATGCTGAGCGGCGCAGCCGCATTCAGCGCAGAAGCCCCGGCCGACAATCAGACAAAGCCAGCCAACTGCCCCGCAGCATGCTGTGAGCAAGCAAAAGGCGGCGATGACAACTGTGATTGCTGGGTGGACATGGAAACCATAACCATCGAAGCCGCAAACGGGAACCCGATTGCGCAGTACGTTATAGCTTGGGTAACCGAGAACGGCACCGATGAGACAAGCGCCGACCCTGACAAGGCTAAGGAAATGTACACCAAGGCACTGCCCGGGTTGGAAAAAGCAGCTGAGGCAGGGGATCCGGCAGCCTGCTGCGCACTTGCCAAGATGTACGCAGACGGCAAGGGCGTAGAAAAGAACCCGGAAAAAGCCAAGGAGCTGATGGAACGCTGCCAAAAGCTCATGGAGGCCAAAAAGGCACAGAAAGCTGCCGAAAACAGCGACAACAAGTAACAATACGCAGGCTCACACATCATGAGCTTTCCGCACCGTCCTCACCGGACGGTGCGTTTGCTATTCAATACAAAACCTGTTTCAGGTACAAGCCCTCCGCAGGAGCGCAAAACCGTGTTTTCTCCCCCTCACAGCAATCCAGCATGGCAGCGAGTTGCGGGAGCGGCATTTTACCCATCGCCACTCTGTGCGCCGTACCGACCAACATGCGCACCATACGGTACATGAAACCGTTACCGTAAAAGCGCAGACGTAACATATCGCCCCCCTGCTCTTCTTGCACTGTTGCAGAGTAAATGGTGCGCACATAAAAATCGGCCGGCGGCACCTCCGGCTCATTACCTCGCTTGGCAGCAAAACGGCGGAAATCATGAGTTCCCTCATACACCGCCAACGCAGCACGCAACGGCTCGACAGACACTCCACCGGGACAATGCCAACACCTGTTTTGCCGGAACGGACTGAGCACAGCAGCCGTACATATCAGGTATTCATAAACCTTACCGCGGGCATTAAAACGCGCATGAAAATCACCGCTAACCGGTTCTGCGTCTAAAATGCGGATACTCCCCGGCAGATGCGCATTCAACGCTGCAACCCAATTCTGCACACTCATGCGGCAGGCGTCCGGCACATCTGCATGAAAACACTGAGCATGTGCATGAACGCCGGAATCCGTTCTGCCCGAGGCCGCTATCCGCAGCGGCTCTTTCAGAATTGAGCAAAACGCGCGCTCTATCTCATCCTGAATAGCCATGCCACAGGCTTGGCTTTGCCACCCTCGCCAAGGGGTGCCATCATACGCGCAAGTAAAGAGAATTCGAGCCATTTTGCTTTCTTGTTCAGTCGGAATATCAAGGGAGCCGCAAGCACCGGAATGGTGTTGCGGCTCCAGAAGTTGCACAGCCTCCGGTACGATTAAAGACCGAGGTCAAAGTCAGAACCATCGGAGAAGTCATCCAGGCTATCATCGCCGGAGTCCTCAGCGGCAGGCTCCTCATCATCGGAGGAATCATCAGCAGCGGGTTCCTCACCATCGGAAGAATCGTCAGCAGCGGGCTCCTCATCATCGGAAGAATCGTCAGCAGCGGGTTCCTCACCATCGGAAGAATCATCAGCAGCGGGCTCCTCATCATCGGAAGAATCGTCAGCAGCGGGTTCCTCACCATCGGAAGAATCGTCAGCAGCGGGTTCCTCACCATCGGAAGAATCGTCAGCAGGGGGTTCCTCACCATCGGAAGAATCGTCAGCAGCGGGTTCCTCACCATCGGAAGAATCTCCGGCAGCGTCCTCAGCCGGAGCAGCGGACTCCGCTGCAGCCGGAGCAGTATACTCAGGAGTAGCAATCACATCAGCCTCACCATCAAACACAAAGAGAGAAGAGTTCGCCTCTTCGCGAATTCCCAATGCATTCTTCAAATCCACGCTACCGAAGCAGGGTTCAAAATTGCATACGGTATTATTGGCGTCACCGTCAAAGTTTGTATTCTTCTTCTTAAAGGTTGCAATATACTCCTCGCCCAACTTCAACTCGGAAGCAGCTTGTGCGGACTTGGTAGCGCCCTTGGCACCGACGGCACGCTTCAAACGTTCTTCATCAATCTCACCATCGTGAGACAAGGACGGATAACTGGCGGTAACACGGGCAATCTGCTCGGCCAAAGCATCGAGAGCCTCCACATACTCCTTCTCCGGAGCGCCTTCCGAAGTACCGACACTACGCAACAGCGCGGTGCTATTAAGCGCACTGGGACGCCCGGCAGCACGCTGCCAGCGCTTCATGAGCGCCTCTACACGAGGAGCCGCAGCCTGAGCTGAATCATAGTCTGTAACTTTCTGAAGAACGGAAGTGAGCTCCTGAACGAGCTGAGTACATGACATCTCTTCTTTCTGGCAGGAGCTGAGAGCGCACACTGCCACAAGAGCACTTGTCGGTATGAGGAAAATCTGTTTCATGGAGGAATAAGATATGCTACATTTCAAAATTAGCAGGAATTACACGCGGTGTCAAGGTAAAGTGTGCTGTTTGGCAAAAAAAATGAGAGATTAGGGGCAGATAATCGGCAATTCCGGGTAAAATTACTCTAAACGCCCCTGATTTAAGCCTGATTTCATTACTTTTCGATGAGCAAGCAGAACAGTTCACCATAGCCACGTTCACTTCCGTCATGCAGTGGGCGGATTCGGTAAAATTCCGGTATAAATTCCCGGTTCCGAGTTTTCAATAACGGTTGCCCCCACCCAGCGGGAGTACAAATCCACCGGGCCGGCACCACCGATAATGGCATAAGCATAACCCAAATGGCGCATTTGCTCCAAGGCTGTGACAAACAAAGCCTTGCCAATGCCGCCACCACGCGCAGCCTCACTCACCCCCATGGGGCCGATGAAACCGCGAGCCGTGGCATCCACACACACGAAGCCTAAAATTTGAGAATCACGGGTTGCAATAAAGCACCCGGAAGGCGAGTGAGCCATAGCCACCCGGCACTCACAAACCCAGCGCATACTGAAATGGCGACCGACCCAATCCTCCAAGGTGTGCGACTCAAAGGGGTTACAGCGGCGAATCACCACACCGTTTTCCGCCAGCGCCGCGCGCATGGGCGCTGCATCCGGCAGCTGAAACAGCCGCACCAACATGTCTTGCATAATGATTAACTTCCTTTCTGAAAAAAATAGGCGGAGAGCCACATCACATGACCCCCCGCCTGTATTAAAATGAGAGCTTACTTCTTCTTAGACTTTGTGTTCTGGAAGAGAGCGGCAGCCTTGTTAATAATGGAAGACTTCTCCGGCTCAACACCGTACACGTTGATAAGCATGTAAGCGAGAATGACGGCATCCTGGAAGTTCTGAGAAGCCTTTTTGAACTTCTCGGGCGTCGGGTGGCCGAAATTCTTAACCTCCTTCTGGACACCGGGCATACCCCACAGCAAAGCCTGAGCACGCTTCAGGCCCTCAACGGGGAGCTCCATCTGAGCACCATGAGAGCTGATACCGGCGCGGCAATAGCAGTCGATAGCCTTACTGGCAGCCTTTGCGTTGGCGTCCGTAATCGTATACCCGCTGCGCTCCTCGGCCGGGACTCCGTTCTCGTAAGCTACACCGATGGCAAACTGCAGCCAGCCGTAAAGCTTCGGTGTAACGGCTTTCTTGAGCTCACCGTTGGACAACAGGGAATTGACGGATTCTTCCACCTTTGCACCGGTATTCTTGGAGGCAGCAGCCAGCACCTTAGCAGTTGCAATGAGCACTTGGTCCTGCTTAGTGAGCAACTTCTTCATATCCTCCGGGAAGGATTCCGCTGCCTGCTTTGCTGCAGCAAAGTCCATCATACGGATGGCGCACTCCACCTCCATGCGGAATGCCTGCAAGTACGGCCCCTCCGGCAAGCCTCGCCAGTTTTCAAGGGACTTACGGGCAGCTGCCAGCTTCGGCAAAGCCTCAGCAAAGCTCTCAGCGGCATACAGCTTCTTGGCCTCTATCAAGTTCGGCGGCGTAAGCACATAGAAGGTTGAGAAGTGTTTCTCAATGGCCACATCAGCCGTAGTATCCACGTCCTTCTGGTACGTGTAGTAACCGGCTTTTGTGGAGGCCACGATATCCAACTCCTGCATCTTAGCACGAGCTTTCTCACCATCCTTGGCCTTGCGAACAACTCTGGCCTTAAGGGAGGGTTTCTTCTCCTGAGCCTCAGCTTGGATCGAGAACCCGACCATCGCGGCTAATCCGACAGCTAATACATTACTGATTTTCATGTGATGTAAAGTTTGGTTCAGGGTTAATGATTATTGATATTTTGCACGGTCAGCAGCCTCTGCACGGATTTCATCGCGCACGGTGCCATCGCCACGGTACTGCTCCACAAGAGCACGCACCTTAGCCACGGAAGAACGTTCCTCGCGGGTCATCTGCTCCGTCAGCGGGTCAACCATTTCCAAGTACTTGGCACCGCGGTTCCAAGCCGTCCACTTATCAGAGTGATTGAAGGTACCATCCTGATTATCAGCATAGCTGCCCTTATTGCGAGCCCAAAGCAACTTGAGCATCTTCTCACAAGCCGGAGCGGATACGCTGATGTTACCGAGGTAATCGCGGTACATGTTGGAGTAGATTTGGATAGCCTCCTCGCTCTTACCGGTCTTATCAAAGGCATCAGCCTGCATGGACATCATCTCAAGCGCAGCATCGGAATCGGCATCCATCTCCAAGAACTTCTTGGTGATTTCCAGCACGCGGTTGTAGTCTCCGGCATTCATAGCCTGACGAGCCTGACCGAAGCGAGCTTGGTTGATGACGGCATACTCAGCTTGAGAATTAATGACCTTCTCGTACAGCTTAGCAGCTTCATCCTGCTTACCCTTGTCATCGGTAGCGGAAAGAGCATCTGCCAAACCGAGCATATTTTCCTCCATCATGCTGCCGCCACGATTGAGAGCAGCACGGAAGTACGGCTCAGCACGGTTAATGGCATTGTTGATGGCGCTCATGTTACCGGAACCGAGCGGAGCGCGGCGACGCATGTACTCACCGATGGTATAGCAAATCTCATTGGTAAGGTCCTCCGGCTTGTACTCACGAGCCAAGCCGGCGAGCTCAGACTCAATCTGGGCATCAAACTCAGCATGCTTGCTCTCGTCTGCCTCACCCTTGGCCTCTTCCAAAGCAGTAAGCACCTCCATGCGCAGTGCTGCCTGGGTGAACTTATCACCGGCATCAACACGGGAAGCCAAACCAGCAATGTAGCTCTTGCGTGCCTCCAAATCCTTAAACTCATTCTTCTCCACCTTCGTGTTGATAATGGAGGTAATGGTTCTTGCGATTTCCGGATTCAGCTTGTTCTGAGACTGGGCATAGGCGGCCTCGCGTACCACGATGTCCTCGGCACGCTTAACGGCAGCAGCCAAGCGATCACCGCCGGACTTGGCAGCATCGGAAAGGTCCAAACGTGCCATCTGCAAAGCAAAGCGGTTGGTCTCAGAACCGGCGTCCACCTTCTCCCAGAAAGTCTGCATGTAGCCGACCCAGCGAGCATTCTTGGCAGCGTCGTCCTCCTTGGAGCCGTCTTCCTTGGTAAGGCCAATCATGCGGCCATTGATAGCGAGTTTATTGAGAGCCTCGCCGGCAGTACCTTTACCCTTACCTTCGGGACGAGCCAAGGAAATCTCGCAAGCTTCCTCCAACTGGCGGATGGCGATTTCGAACTTAGGTTTATCCTTCGTACCGATGATAATGTTGGCGTTCAGGATAAGAATGGTCGGATAATAGTCATGCTTCTTGAAGGAGGCAATGAACTTATCGCACAGCTCCTGAGCAGCGGGGAAGTCATCCTTAGAGCTGCGCAGCAACAGAGAGTTGATGGCATAGTAGTAGATGTGCGGCAGGACGACATCATCCGGGCTGGTGGTCGGATACTTCGTTTCATAAGCCTTCACGCCATCGAGAATCTTGCTGAGATTCTCCTCATCCACTACGCCTGACTTACGGATATTGTCGTAATAGAGAGCAACCAACATGAAGCGGAGCTGCTTATCATAGGTGGTTCGCGTTTCGGCGGATTCCTGCGTGGCACCCTCAATTGCACCATCAGCCAACACCTGCTCGGCAGCCTTGATAGCTTCATCGTTTTGTTTGAGATTACGATATGCCTCCACGATGCACATGCGCGCCTGCAAATAATTACCGGAGGTCTTGCCTACCTCATCATCTTTAAGTGCAGCAACGACCTGCTCGGCATACGTTTTAACCTCATCCCACTTCTTATCCTTGTATGCCTGAGACATACGGTTAAGCGTAAGACTGAGAGCACCGTCCTTACCGAGGTCGTTCGGGTCAAGCTTATTCTCCAACGCCAAGGCTTCCTCAGAGTCACCGGTAGCGCGCAGCAACTGAGCATACGCCTGTTGCAGTTTGCCGGCGATGGACTTCTTCTCACTGTCCACCAAATCCGGATAGCGCTTTACCAAAATATGATAACCGGCCTTTGCCAAACGGAAGGAGCCGTATGTGAGAGCAATGGAAGAATTCAGCTGCGTGGAGTAGGCGTCCAACTCTGTGTGGTCGGTAATCTTCTCACCGAAGCGCTCACTCATAATCTTATAATCGGAGCCGATGTAGCGCACGCCATCGCGGTCCACCACCGGCAACTTAGCGGTACCGATGACCTTGGTCATCTGCTTAAGGGCATCAACCGTCTCCTGCATGTTGGGCACCATACCGAGCAGAGCAATTGCGGAACGCGCGTTATCGTTCGCTGCCTTCATGTCATTCTTGGCAATAGCATCACCCAAGCGCTTCACGCAATCGTTAGCGGGCTTCAGGAAGCCGGCGCCGTGGCGTGCCATGCGCACAGGACCCAAGCTGAAGCTCTGGGGATTGGACACAATAATGTCGCGCACCCAACCCACAGTTTCCGGGTTCTTCATGGCCACGTTAATCACCGTGGCAAGACCGGCCATAGCCATCTCATCCGGCAGCACGCTCTTAGACTTACGCCCACGCTCCAAATAAGCACCGGCCTTCTTGAAATCCGGTTTCTCGCAAAGGATGTATGACTGCATCAACATGAAGCAAATCTGACCGTCCAGCTTCATGTCCTTTTCCATCTTAGAGACATCACCCTTCTGGTACTGCTCCAAATAAGCCTCCAACAAGGGAATGGCTTCATCAAAAGCTTTCGGGTTGGGGTCAATCTTCTTCTTGGCATCACCCACACCCTGCTGATAACGGCAAAGTGCTTTCTGATAGTTTGCTGCCGTAAGATACGGGTCAAAACCCTGCCCATTCAGCAATTTTCTGCGCTTCGCTTTGTCGCGGAGTGCTTTCTCTTGGAAAGCAGGATTCTTCGTTATCTCGTCAAATGTCTCGAATGCCTTGTCGTAATCATTGGACTTTACCAGTAGCTCACCCTTCTTCCATACGAAGAACGGCTCGTAGAATCCATACTGAGCAACGGTTCGGCTCTTCTTGTTAGCAAAGTACTTGAGCATTTCATCGCACTTTGCCAGAGCATCTTGATACTTCCCGGCTTCCTCAAGTTTATTGATTTGTTTAAACTTGCCGGCAGGGTCCTGCGCCTGGCAAACGTAAGGTGCACTTACGGCTGCCAGCGCCAACACTGATAAGGCGGTTGTGTGTCTGAGCATATTTTTATTGTTTGGTTAAGGTTGTTTGCTCCCGTCGGGAGCCCATCGTGAAAGTTTTCTGTTTTCGGATGCATCAGGGGGGAGGACAGCGACGATTGCCGCCCGGCCTCCCCCCTGTACGTATTCGGTCTGATTGCGGGTTGCAGTTCAGTTGTTCACCCTTTAATCAGCCACACCTTCGCACTTGACGGATACGGCCTTAATCTTAGCCTGCGTCAAGGCGGACATGACGTCCATAACGCGCTGATGCTTGGCAAGCGGAGCTGCCGTCAGCACAAGGGGTTTGGGGTTATTCGGGTCATCATTGAGAGGAGCCAGCTTGCCTACAAGCTCAGCCAAGTCGCGTTCCTCGTAGTAGCCGGGGTCTCCGGGACGGAGTTTAAAATCCGTCGGGCCTGCCATCTGCACGCGAGCACCACTCTGGTCCTCCCACACCACGGCGTTATCCTCCGTGATTTTGATATTGAAAGGCTTGTTATTGCTGGAAGAAGCAGCACCGGAGGATGAGGGAAGAGCCATATCGAACTTCTTCTCACTCACCAGAGACGTTGCCACCAGGAAGTAAATAAGCAGAAGGAAGCAGCAGTCAATCATTGAGGAGATTTCCGTTTTCGGATCCTCCTGATCTTCAGTCTGAAGTTTTCTGTGTCTTGCCATAATCTTGAGTTATGTTGAGAGTTTAGATTTTACTTCTTGGCAGGCAGCGAGCCGAACACAATATCCGGCACCTCGGCGTTGTTGGCAGCACCAATCACATTGAAGGTACGGGACCAATCGGCACGGGCGTCTGCACGAATGTAAACACGGAACTGCTTGGGATCAATCTTTGTGGCCTCCAAAGCTTTTTTCTCATCCTTGATGAAATCTTCAAGCTTCTTAACGACATCCTCACCGGTACCGCTGGTAAAGTACTTGACCTCACCCTTATGAGTTTTCACGCCGTAATGAATGCGTGTGATATCATTGCACTTGTAGGTTTCCATCAACTTGTTAATACGCGTCTGCTCATTGGGAGCCATGGGGTCATTGCTCTTGGCAAACTCCTGCATTTTCTCCGGAGCAAACACGTTGATGACGATACACCCCTTTGCATCCTCCAAATCCGTAGGCTTGGTAGCCTGTGGCATTGTTACGCTCGGATCCTTGGACACGGTCAGTGCCGTAGCGTTCACAATGAAGAAGATAAGCAAAAGGAAGCAACAGTCAATCATTGAGGACATATCCAGTTTCCCGTAATCCTCGTTCGCTTGCTGTACTTTTTTCTTACCCATGGGGAAATGAAAAGTTTAAGGTTTATGTCAGCCGGCGTCGGTGTGAGCACCGGCTGACCCGAAAGCGGTGTCAGGCATTAAGCCTGGGGAGCACTCTCCCACTCCTGATCCTGCTCGGTGGCATAGCCCTCCTCATAACCTTCCTCAGCACCCAAGCCCTCAGGGATACGGGCAAGCTGAGCCTCGGCATTGATGACGTTGATGGAGGTGTTCACCATTTCAGAAACAGCGTTCACAGCCTCAGACTCAAGCTTCTGAGCATGCTTCTTGATGAAGAAGAAAGCGGGGATAGAAATAATGGAAACAATCAGACCCCAGAAGGTAGTCAGAAGTGCCACAGAAATGTCACCTGCGAGCTGGGAGGGGTCAGCCTGACCGGAAGAAGCAAGCACGCCGAAGGCGCCCACCATACCCTGAATGGTACCGAACAGACCGATCGAGGGACCGAGGGAACCTACCAAGGCGAGAATATCAACCGGGAACATGATGTTGGCGCGCTCGTTGTTAGCGAAGTCAGCGATAGCGTCTTCAATGGAATCCTTGCCGAGGTCCTCGGGACGAGTAGCATCAATATTGGGCAGAGCATAAGCAACCAAACGGCCCAAGTAAGTGGGGCTGGTAGTAGCAAGCTCAATGGCAGAGCGCACGCGACACTCGCCCATAAGAGCGATAAGCTGGCCACGGAGATCATCCGGGCAGAACTTGTTCTTATTGATGGACATCAGGCAGTATACAGCCAAGAAAATGGCAAACGCCAGAAGAATAACGAGGGGAATCATCGTCCATCCACCATCAATAATCCACTTGTCAAGCATGGTCTTATCGCCACCGCCGGTTTTGGCAGCCTCCTGGGCGAAAAGATTAGACATTGACACCATAGCTACAGCTCCGAAGGAGAGAGCACGAACACCGAAACGAGCGAACATTGCTTTCATAATTAGTAAAAATGCGGTTGATGCAAAATTAACGTCTATTATTTAACCTAATTTTCCCCGTTTGGCAAGCACGATTTTCAAAAAATGGGCATTTTTGCCTAAAAAAGCCATCCGGAGCAGAAATCAGCGGTTGACAGCGCGCAGAACTTTGTTTAAGAAATCCGTATTTTCCATGATACCGGAAAAGAGTTCAGCACCGGGACCGGCAGCATAAACCGGCACGGCAACACCGGTATGGGAAGTCGTAGCAAACACACCTTTAACGCTGCGTTTGTGCACAGAGCCATCCAAAATAGACAAACCGCCGGTTTGATGATCCGCCGTTACAACCAAGAGCGTATCCGGGTGAGCCTGCATCCAACGCAGCACAACACCGAGCGTTTTATCAAAATCCAGGGTTTCGCGCACCGCCAGCTCCAAATTCGCCGCATGTGAGGCCGAGTCAATTTCAGAGCCCTCAATCATGAGGAAAAAGCCATTCGGCGCATTTTCCAGCACAGAGAGGGCCCGCTCCACGTGAGTTGGCAAAGCATCCCCTCGCTGCGCAGCGTAAGGGCAATCATTCGGAGCATACAGTGCAACATAGCGCCGGGGCTCTGCCTTGAGTGCCTGCATATCCTCCACCGAAAACGCAGAAGCTCCACCACCCACCACAACCCAAAACGGGCTTTTGAGCAAATCCGCAGCAATTTTCGGCGTATTTTTACGGGAGGCGGTGTGTGCATAAAAGGCAGCAGGCGTAGCATCCGTAATGGCTTTTGTCACAACAAGGCCGACAGCCTTTTCATATGGAGGGGCAGCAAGACGCATAGCTAACGAGCTCAACTGACACCCGTCCGGCGCTTGGCCGAGCATACCGTTATTCGTTTTTTCGCCACAGGCAATCGCCGTACCACCCGCCGCAGAGTCCGTAATCGTGCGGTTAGCCGCCGGTGTACGACTAAACCCGGTATAAGGCAAACATTCCAAATGCAACTTACCACCATTACACAGCCACGCAGCCCACACGTGCTCCGCACTCATACCATCCCCAATCATCAGGATAACATTGCGAACCTTCGGAACGCTTGCTATGTAATGCGGAGATTCCTTGTCGGAAAAACTATATGCCACCACCTCATGTTGCGGCACATTCTCCACCACCTGCACCTGCCCTGCCCCGGCACCCCAAGCCACCGGGAGCAACCAACTACACAAAACTATCAAAGCTCTCACACCCCACACTCTACCACATTCCCCTCCCTGCTACAAGTAAAAAAGGCCGCACCCATCACGGTGCGACCCTGAAAAAAGCATTCGTACGTCGGTGTATTATTTACCGGGCTTGACAGGAATCACCTTCGTGGGAGTCTGCACAGGCGTAATATCCTGACCGCAGCAGTTACCATGCGGCATCGGACGCAGCGGCGGCATGGACTGAGACTGGCAGCAGCAGGACGTAAACCCTACCGCACATGCAATGGAAAGAATGAGAGTGGTGGCTTTCATAAGAAAAAAATGTCGTATGAAGTTATCGAACACAGTAAAGCAAATTTATGCAGAGTAGTCAACACTTAAATTACATCCGGGCTCATTTTTTGACATTTCCGGCGCTTTTCGGCATAAAAAAAACAGCAGCGCGGAAGTTTTGCTTGATAAACACGCACGCGTGTGCGATAATGACGCGACATTATGGCCAGACGCAAAAGAAGTTCTCTATTTCCCAAGAAAGGAAAGTTTGCTGCCGGTACGCGTGGCAGGAAAGTACTGATATGGACAGGTTCCATCCTCGGCGGCCTGTTTTTATTGACCATACTCGGCTTTTTTCAGCTTCTGAACTGGTTGCAAGGAGATAGTTTTCGCGCCATCATGGCAGAAAAGATGACGCTCAAAACACGTTCCGACGTCACGATACCGGAGAACCTGCGCATAGATGGGCCACGCATAACATTGCCGCAAATCGGCGTTACCCACACCGGGATTGTAAAAAAAGCCACCGCCAAAAGCATAACCGCCGAGGTGGAGCGAGGCGAACTGCTGGAGCGTTGCCTACACATCACAAAATTGGTAGTGGAAGACCTGCACCTCACGCTCGACACCCTGAAAGAGGCAGATAAAAAGTACCCGGATGCGCAAAGCGATTCATTTTTCAGCAGATTCACTCCGGACACCACCATCCTGGACAGCGTGGAGTGCACCAACGCCGGAGCAGACTTAACCGTTCGCCGCAGCAACGGCAAACACGGCACCTACTCCCTCAAGGGATGCACTTTCAGCGCCTCACCGGCCACCAAAAACAACAACAGCTGGCAAATCAGCGTCAAAAACGGTCGCGTCAGCACCCCTCACAGCTACTTACCTGACGGCAACATCAAATCAGCTTCACTCCAATACGCCGACAAGCGCATATCGCTGACGGATTGTCACATTGTGCTCACACAGGGCAACCTCGATGTCAACGGCTTTTACCAAACAGATGACAAAAGCTGGAGTGCCTCATTCGGCGTCGGCAATGCCGACATCGGGCGCCTGCTCAACGACCGCTGGAAAGAGAGGTTGCAATCAGAAATCTCCGGAGCCATCAAACTTGAAGGCAAAAGCCGGAAATTGCGCAAGGCAAGTGGCCACATTGTACTGCACAAAGGGCAGTTGAAGGCTCTGCGTTTTATCCCCGGCCCCATCGACATTCCCGGTCAAGAGTTGCTCACGGATTACATTGAAGACAACTTTACCACCGTAGAATTGAAGGAAGCAACCTGTCAAATTCTCTACCCGTACTCGGACACCTCCCGCAACATTAAAAACGCTTGGTTGTTCGGCAACATCAACATACGCACCAAAAACGATGTCATCCGCATCCACGGACGCGTTATCATCGAGCAAAGCGGCACCCTCCACGGCGTTATCACCATCGGCATCAGTGAAGAAGTCAGCCGCGATATCCTTGAGCGTACCACCGGACCGCTTGCTTCCGTCATCAATAATTGCATCCCGAAACTTTTCAACGCCAAGGGGGAACCCGGCTACCACTGGGTTAATATCAACCTGAGCGGCAGTAGTGATGACCCGCAACAGGATTTCAGCGTACGTTTGGAGGAAATTGTCCGAGCCTCCGGAGCTGAGGCCCTTGTGGACGAGACCATCAAGACCGCGCGCAAAGGGCTCAACATCATCCCCGGACTCAGCGGTGACGACGAATCAGGAAACACGCAAGAAGGGGACGAAGAAGAACCACCCACCTCCCCCAAGGCTGACGGAGAAAAGCCGGCACAAGACACCAAGGGAGACAAAGCGCCGTCCCTCATCGATACCGCAACGGACACCGCAACTGACGCCATTAACAGTGGCTTGGATGCCATCCCATTTTTCTGATAAACAATATGAGCCATTTCTCCTATCCATCCCAATACGTAGACTGCATCTGTACCATACAGGAGAGGTTTGCCCCCACAGCATACCACGCCACACTGCCGAACGGCAAACAAACCGTGGCATTCATCCAAAAAAAGGAGCAGCATTTGTTGGACATCATCAAACCCGGAGACCGCGTAGAATGCACTATTTGCCCGGCCGATTTTGACCGAGCACGCATACGCTCCATCTACTCGGGTGAGTAATTAGCTTGCTTTTCAAAGTAAACACCGTTACAATACCTGCAACATGACGCGCAGTAAAAATATATTTTCTCTCTTTTTGCCGTTCATCGATTTGCTGCTGGCTCTGGCATGCGCCTATTACGCGCCGATGCTGACCAATATCGTAGGTCCGTTATTCGGCTGGTATCCGGTACAGGAGTTCAACGCATTCATTGCCACCCCCTTCATGGCAGGGGCGGCAGTGGCAGCGGTTCCGATTCTGCTGCGCATGGTGGGTTTTTACCACCGCAACAACCTCCAGCGCATCTCCACCGCGCTTCGCCAACTTTTCACTTTTGTCGTGTACTATCTGTGCATGATGGGGCTTTACGAGCTCATCCGACAAAGCGAAGGCTCCACACAAATGAATCACATCATCTTGGTGTGCATAGTTCTCATCTCGGTGGTGCTCTTCCTTCGTTTTTATATTTTGCGATTCCTACAAATGAATACCGGACTGGGGCGCAGGCACTTGCGCGCCGTCTTGCTGGCAGGCACAGCGCAAGACATAGAACAGGGATGGTCTACACTGCCGGATTTCTGGAAGCGCAGCCTCCGGGTTGTTGCAAAGGTCACTCCGGACACTACGCAGGATGAAGTACAACAACTTATCGAGGAGAACCATGTGGACCGCCTGGTGCTCATGGGGGGATTAAGTGCCTATCATGCAAACGAGGAGACCATCACTCGCTGCGAGTTGCAGGGTATAGATATATACGTACACCTCAAAGACAGCCACCCCATCAATTTGCGAGCCGATGTGAGCGACATCGGCGAAAACCGCGTACTCATCCTGACCTCCACACCGGTATACTCTTGGTCAAGAGCATTCAAGAGCGTCTTTGACCGCCTGATGGCAGCCATTGCCATCATCCTTTCCTCGCCGCTGTGGCTCATTGCAGCCATCGGCATCAAACTCAGCGACCCGAAGGGACCGATATTCTTCCGCCAACAGCGTTCCGGCTTATACGGGCGCCCCTTCAGCATGTGGAAATTCCGCTCCATGTATGCGGATGCCGAGGCACGCTTAGCAGAGGTTAAAGCCACCTACGGCAATGAGATGGAAGGCCCCATCTTCAAACTCACCAATGACCCCCGCATCTTCAAATTCGGGCATTTTATCCGCAAGTTTTCCATTGATGAATTACCGCAACTGCTCAACATCCTCATGGGTGATATGAGCATAGTCGGGCCGCGCCCCCTGCCGGTGTATGAGACAAAAGAATTCCCGGAAATCTCGCAACGCCGCCGTTTGAGTGTCAAGCCGGGCTTAACCTGCTACTGGCAGGTAGAGGGACGCAGCAATAGTGAGGGGTTCAGTTTCATGGTGAACAAAGACCTCAAGTATATTGACAACTGGAGTCTTTGGACGGACTTCAAGCTTATTCTGCGCACCATTCCGGCAGTTCTTTTCGGTAGAGGAGCCAAGTAATCCTATGTTCCACATCGTACTTTTCCATCCGGAGATACCGCACAACACCGGCGCAGCCGGACGCTTGGCGGTGGCCACCAATTCACGACTGCACCTCATCAAGCCCTTGGGGTTCAGCTTGGATGAAAAGCATGTTCGCCGCACCGGGCTTGATTATTGGCCCCATGTGGACTTGCATTTATGGGATTCACTGGATAAGCTGGAAGCCACTGCTGCTCCCGGTGCTCATTTTTGGTATCTTTCCACCAAGGCAACCCACTCCATTTGGGATGCCTCCCTCCCCATACAAGATGGAGACTACTTGGTATTCGGGCCGGAATCCAAAGGGCTCCCGGAGCGCTGGATAGATGCCCACCCCGACACGGCACTACGCATCCCGATGCCCGGGGAACACGCCCGCTCACTCAACCTTTCCACCTCCGTAGCCATCATGCTTTACGAGGGGCTCCGCAGAACTCTTCCGCCCGCACAATTATGAAAAACATCGTCTACTTTGATTTGGAAACGCGTCGCTCAGCGGCACAAGTCGGAGGCTGGCACGAGGCCTCCAAAATGGGCATGTCCGTCGGGGTTACGTACTCCACCAAGGACAATGCCTACCACATTTACACGGAAGACCAGGTAGATGCACTCATTGAAGAGTTGCGCCAAGCGGACCTCGTTGTGGGGTACAATCACATCGGGTTCGATTACCAAGTTTTGCAGGCTTTCACCTTCTGGACTCTGGCGGATGTATCCAACAACCTCGACATTTGCACGGACCTCACCTCCCGCATCGGACACCGCCTTAAATTGGATTCCGTAGCTTCCGTTACCCTCGGCAACTCCAAGACTGCCGAGGGGCTGGATGCCCTCAAATGGTGGGCGGAATATGAGCAAACGGGAGACCCGCAAAAAATGCTCGACATTGCACGCTACTGTTGCTTTGATGTCAAAGTCACCATGGAAGTCTACAAGTTCGGCGCGGAAAACGGCTATGTCAACTACGTGGACAAAAAGGGCAACACCATCCGCGTAGAGGTGGACTGGAAATTAGATTGGTAAGTTTTTCCTCAGAAACTGTAACCGGCGCCGATATTGAAGCTGTGGCTTGTTACATTTTCCATGAGTTCAAGATTGTATGAGGCGTTCACATTCCAATCTTCATTCAGCTTGTAAACTCCGCCAACACTCATATTGATACCGACCCGGCCGGGATTGGAGCCATACGTACGGTAGCCACTGAGGTTCGCTTTCGGGTTACTGCGAATCATGTCACCCACAAGGCCTAGCTCACCATATACCACCGTGTTATCCGACAGCCGGAGCGAAGCTCCTGCCCCGATTTCACCACGGAGGTTTTGTAATGAGCCCGTGCTCAGGCCGGCACATTTTCCGCTATCAGTAGCCAGATATTGCAAACCTGCAAAGGCGCGCAGAGAGGTACGTTCACTGATAGAATGAGCCCAAGTTACGCGAACATCTGCCTGCAAAGCCTCCTGCTCCCAGTCACACGGAATCCCGGCAAGCAATGCCTCAGTTTCCGTGCGCGTGTAAGCAAGCATCCAACTGAGAGTCAGGCTCTCACAAGGTGAATAATTACCGTATATACCTACATGCGCGGAATCATGCTCCACCGGGAATGCCGAGAAGGTACTTACCTTACCCCAACTGTTACCGATGGCAAGCCCCAATAGCGAGTTTTCCGTCAGGCGGGCTTCCACACCAAAACTTGCTCCGCTGAGGGAAAAATCCGCACCGGCATGCCCTGCTTGCGATGAAATACGGCTGCAGGTTCCCATGGTAGCCAGCCAAGCGGCCCCCTTTCCATCAGCCAAGGCAGTGGCGTGAGCTCCCCGGCTTGCAACAGCATTGCAGAACGAGCGAGAAGCACCGACTGTCCCCCAAGTGCTCTGCACCAACGTATCAGCAAACTTACCCAAAATAGCATCCACAGCGGTAGCGGCAGCGCCGTCATTTTCAACAGCAGATAACAGTAATTCTTCCGCCGTGGCAGCTTCCTCCTCTGTTCGCTCTGCCCCGGCAAGCTCTGCGGCGTCATATTCCGGGGCCTCGTAAACATTTTCCCGCACCTCGGCAGCATAGGCATTCCAGGCATCCAAATCCGTTACCACCAAGGTAATAGATTTGCGCTTAGAATCAAAGGCAAGACTTGCCATAGAGTCAGAAATACCCAGCATCTCGTTCAAATCGGCGTCCAACGTCAGGTTATCCCCCATTGTTTTGAAACTGAGTATCTTGAACGCTTTTTTTCTCTTAAAATCTTTTTCTGAGACTGAAAAGCCGAGATTGAGAGTAAAGTCAGCATCTTCTTCAAAGGAAAGCATTCCCCCCACCTTAATTGTCTGTAATTTGGATGAAGTAAGCGCAATCGAGCCGCTTCCCAATGTGAGATTTTTGGCAGAAAGCGCCCCGCTGAGCACCAAGGTAGCATCATCCAGCACCATATTTCCTTTCACGCTGAGCCCCATGGACTTGCCGGCAGAAGTGGGATCATACAAATGAAGCAGGGAACCCTGAAGAAGAGAAACATCAGCCGCAGACATCTTGCCACCTACGTACATCTCAGCACCGACAAGTATGGCCTCTCGGTTAATTTTGACACTTTGGGCCTTGGCACCGTGCAGTAACAATACGGACGCTTCCAAATCCAAACTTCCGGCTTTGAGCGCTCCGTACATTTCCATGGTGGAGCCATCAGTTACGGTGAGTGCATTAGTTACAGAAAGAGCTTTAGCGTTGACATTAAGAGCATCAAAATAGCTGTTTTTCAATTCTAAAGAAGCAGCCGTTACCTTACCGGCGGACACGAGAGAAGCGCCGTCTTCCAACACGATTGCGGAGGATTTGCTGTTCATGGCAAGTCCGGCAGAGGAAACGGACAGCTCTGCATTGTAACCGGAAAGCAGCAATTTACCGGACTGTATACGCCCGGTGCCACCAAGCACGGCAGCACCAATCACATGCACCGTTCCGGCACCGCCCAAAGTTCCATTCACCACGCCGCCGTCAATCTCCACCGCATCGGCGTGTACCAATGAGCCTTTCATCAATTCACCGCAAATACGCAATGACCCCTGATATTTTTTACCATTTTTGAGCATGGCACGCCCATCCTCTTCAATGATTATATCATTCAGGAGAGTCTTATTAGCTAAATCCAACGTTCCGCCATACAAGGAAACAGCACCCACCCCCAACGAGGAATCGCCACTCACGCGCACAGTACCTTCATGGATGACTGTACCGCCTGTATAGGAGTTCGATGCGTTCAACACCAATGTGCCCGTTCCGTATTTTGAGAGCTGCCCCTCTCCGCTAATGGATGCATCCGGAGTTTTTTCCTTAAAGGTAAGCGTTTTGCTACCATCCACCGTAATAGATTCCGGCATAACCTCACCGACAATGGTTATCTTGCCGCCGTTAGCAAACAAAAGTGAATCGCCGTTGTAAAAGCGAGTATCCGTAATGAAATTCCCCTCCGTCTCAAAGGCAGAAGAATGAGCGCCATGGCTGAGCACGCCCGTTCCCCCTTGCCAAGATAGCGCCAAAGAGCTATCGCCGGGCATTTTTACCACATCAATGCTTACACCTTGAGCAGAATCATGATGCGTTACCAACACGAAGTCTCGGGAGGAATAGGATGAACCGGCATAAACAGACAAGAGCTCCGGATCTCCCACCAATGCCCCAACGGTAAACAAAGTACCTGTATATGAATCAGTTACGCCATTTTCCGGCAGGGTCAGGCAAATGACTGTTTCTTTGAGAATCGACAATTTACCGCTGATGCACAGGCCATCAGTTCCCAATACCAAGCTGCCGCCTTTAAGGCTGAGATTACCCTCTACTTCCCCATGCAGCACCTCCAGACGAGCACCGGCGGAAAGCGTAAGTTCACCTTTTACCTTACCCTCGTTCAGGATAAATTCATTGCCACTGCGTATCGTGTATTTCGAGTCGGCAAAATCCAGGCATCCGCCGTTCACGCTTACGCAAGGGGCAGAAATCTTGCCTCCGGGTACCAATAAGGTACCGGAATCCACCGCCAATGCTCCGGTAAAGGTATTGGCTCCTTTCAGCACAACTGTACCATCCCCGCATTTGCGCACACCCCCCACACCGGTAAGAGCGCCTGACACCGTACCGGAATACAACTGAGCCTCTTGCTCCAAATTAACCGAGCTTCCGGACTTCAAATCACCGTACAGAAACAAGCAACCGCTATAATTTCCGCCCTTTCGGACAACGGCACTTCCCCCCTCTTCAATGACAATTTCATTCGCGACGGCTTTACCATTCAAGTCCAACGTACCGCCGGAAAGAGAGATGACACCGCTACCGAAGGAAAGAGCCCCGCCGGCCTTGACGGTACCACTCTCAATGACAGTACCTCCGCTGTATTCATTTTCCGCGTTCAGAGTCCATGTGGATGTCCCTCGCATCGTCAGGCTCCCTGTTCCGCACAAACGTCCGAAATCAGCTGCGCCACGTCCTGAGCTTTTAAAGGTGAGTGACTTATTCCCGGAAACCACGATAGATTCCGGGCAAACATCACCTACCAAGGTCATCGTTCCACCCTTTTCAAACACCAAAGAGTCTCCGTTATAAAAGCGATTATCCAGCAAATAATCCGGGCCGTCAAAAAGGGAGCTGTTTCCCATGTTTTGCAAGACACCGCGCCCACCTTTCCAATAAAGAGTGGTATGGGCATCCGCCCCCAATTTGATGATTTCCAAGGAAACCGACTCAGAATCAGCACCTGAAATCCGGAGGCCGAAATCACGCATGGAACTTCTGCCGGAAGTCACAATCTGCAAATTCTGCACATTGCCGATAAACTCAGAAGCCGTAAGCAAGGAGGTGGGTACACCTGTTGCAAGGCCGGAATCTATCGCGCTGATATCCAGCTGCGTAACATTTTTCACCGCAAATTTCCCCTGAATATCCAAGCCACACCCCTCCAACGCCAGCATACCGCCACTCAGTGTCAGATTTCCCTCCAGCACACCACCGGAAACCGCAAAGATGCTGTCGCGGTCCAATATGATATCGCCCACAACTCTGCCGGAACGCAGTTTTACGCCGGCGGGCAGTGACGAACCGCGCAAATGAAGAGTACCTCCGTCCACTAATACCCCACCACATCCCAAAGAGGAGCTATTCCCATAAGAAAGACTGCCTCCGTACAGAATTGTCCCTCCGAGGTATGTATTTTCACGCGCAAGCTCCACATCACCGGAATAGATGACCAAAGAAGACGCCCCATTCAGAGAGGCCTGAATCCGGTGCTGTCCGCTCCCCCGCACCTGCACCAAGGTATCCGTCAGAGAGCCACTGAGCATACCGGAGGAAACCACCACTTCTCCGTCTTGAGACAACACCTCCACCTCAGCATCCAAGTACAACGTTCCGTCCTGCACGTCGATACGTTGCAAGTGTCCACACGCGGACTCCTGTGCAGAAGAGGCATAAACATAATCACCACCCCGCAGGTAATACGTTGAATAATCCACTGCACCACCGGCAACAGCCAAACCATCGGACTGCAATTCCAACATTCCGCCATCAAACACACCGGCATGGAGCAACTGCAAATCCACCCCACATACACTCCCCCCCTGCACCACTTGTACAGAGAACCCTGCTGCCCGCGCAAAGCCACTGCTACTTATTCGTCCGCTGCCATCCACGTATGCTTCATCAAATTTGTTCAGGCTCAGATGACTGAGGTTAAATGTACCGCTCAGCACCAAAGCACCGCTGTTTTCAATGGTCGCATAGAGGGAAACAGTTTGCTGAGCATTCAGCGTTGTTATACCGGAGCTGCTGACAGCCCCATAGCCCAGAGCCGTTGCGGAGCACAGCGTAATGGTTGCGTCCTGCAAATGAGTTCCTCCTATGTGGGAGTTGGTGGCGTCAATACTAACATCACCGGTACACACCAATGAGGTATCCCCCCGCAGCCCCCCGCTGAGGGTACCGGCACTCAATAACACCGCACCTGCATCTGCATGGACGGTAACGGACTCATCCGCATGCAAGGAGCCACCACTCATCTGCACCTGCTGCAATCTGCCTTCCGAGAATATGCGCGCCTCACTTACACGCACACTATCCTCTGCATTCAAATAGTAGGTCGACCAATCAGCAGCGGATTCCGGCGCAGCAATGCGCACCGTTCCATCCTCTGCCAGTCTATAAGTATTGCCCCGGTATTCCACCACAGCATCTCCCGACACACGGCCTCCCTCCACAACCTGTAACAATGAGATGGCACCGCTACGGAACCCGCTCGTTTCATCATCCCCCTCCGCTGTAAGATAAGTCCACTCTTCCGTGGGGGTAAGGCGCAACTCATCCACGTTGAAAACTCCGCTCAGCATCAACTCCCCGGAGTTACAAATGCTTTGCTGTAACACGACGGTGTCCGTAGCCGTCAGCCCGGTAACGCCGGACGTGTGTACCACCCCTGCACCAAGCGCATGAGCATGCCCCAATGTGACATCTGCATCCGTAAAAACACTGCCACCCGTGTGTGTATTATCCCCGCTCAGAGTCAATCGCCCCGTGACCTCCAATGAGGTATTACCACTGAGCACAGCACTCAGAATACCATCCTCCGCCTGAATCACTGTATCTTGCAGAGTACCACTGATATCGCCCGCTGTCAGATGCATAGTACCGGAAACGGCCACGACCTCCACACTCATATCCGCCTCCAGCAAACCGCCGTTGAGCTCTACTTTTTTGAAATAGCCGGGTTGCGCAGCCGCCGCCGCACTCACAGCTACAGTATCACCACTGTTAAGCACGTAAACATTGTAGTTACGATACGTTGCAACAACAGCACCTATACCGCAACTCCATATTTGGCACCCGTAGCCATCACACATTACCCGCGCGCCCTCCTCCAAAACAACCGTACCACCGCTGGTAAAGCGTATCATATTCGGTATGGTAATACGAAATCCGCTGGTACTCAAATCACCATCAATCCCCGTATATGACTTATAATCTTTGGTATAAGCCAGAGCATAGAAATTAAACACACCTCCACTCAGGGTCAGAGTACCGGAGTTCTGAATCGCCCCCATGATGTTTACTTTCTCTTCTGCAATGAGCGTGGTATTACCTTGTGTTACGGTTTTGCAACTACCCAAAGCCTTGAGGGAGGAGAGCCGTACTGTACTGTTACTGAAAGAGTTGATGCCATAGTGGGAATTGGTGCCGCTCAACGTAAAATCCGCACCGGAGGCATAAATGGAAGAAATACTGCTGACGGCAGCACTCAGCTCGCCACCGGTAATGTTCAAGCGTGTGTTTTTGATAGTACCGGAGAGCGTTCCCTTGCTCAGTTCCACCACCCCGCCGGTGGCGGTAAGTTGGGTAGACGCATCGGCATACAACGTGCCACCGGTCATTTCCACATGCTCCAGTTTTCCGCCGGATGCCGCCACTGCCGCACTCACCCGCACACTATCCCAGGTCTTCAGGTAATAGGTATCATACAGCGTACCGCTGCCATTCTCGTAGGCATAGCCATCATTATTCAGTACCAAGGAATAATCCCCATGCGTTACCGTTGCATCCGCAATCAGAGTTCCGCCGGATACCAGCTGCACCTTTGCCCCTCCCGGGGTGAAAAATCCACTCGCACCTACCGTACCGGAAGCATCCGTGTAACTATCATCAACAACAACCAGAGGTAGCTCCGATGCATCATAATTCCCAATCATCGTAAGCGAGCCTTTGTTATCAATCACATGTCGGATAACGGAAAACTTGTTGTCTTTACCTTCAAAATTTTCCACGGAAGCATCCAACGTAGTGACACCCGTTATCGTGATGCCTCCAAAGCCGAAAAAGGAAGAATGGCACACATCAAAATGCCCACCATTCAAGAAAGTACCACCGGTGTGATTATTATTTGTACCTGAATCCAACACAACATTACCGGAAGCCGTAAAGGAAGAAGTCCGCCCCATCGAAGCTTTCATGATACCTCCGGTTGCAATAACAGCAGTATCCCCCAAACCGCCCTTTATCGTATCACCCAGCAAGTAAACAGTTGCAAAACTACCCTTAACAAGCGTTACCATAGCATCGGAATATAACGTTCCCCCGTTGACAACTATGCGAGTTACCGCACCTGCGGAGGCCTGCAACACCTCACTGGAACGCACGGAGCTACCACTTGTCACATCGTATTGAACGTAATCCACCTGCAAGCCGTCCCCGGAAACGGCCACACCATTGCCACCCAATGTGTATTTTGTTCCGTTATGGGTCAATGTCAGATTATTTGCAACGGTATTCCCGCCTTCCACCAGCGTAAAATAGCTGTGTTCATTAACACTGAAACCATTTTGACCGATATTCCCATTGACATCTATTTTACCGGCTGGTACATGGGTAACATCTGTGATTCCTCCCGCCTCAATTGCCCCGGAAAGAGCCAGAGTACCGTTGTTGCGAATGGGGGCGGAGACGTTCCAGACGATACCGTCTGAAACATGAATAGAAGAACTTCCGGAGGCTGAGATGGCGTTATTCACCCCGGCAGCTCCGATAGTGAGTCGCGCATTTTCCAAAACAACGGCTCCGGAGCCCAGCGCAGATGCATGGGCTGCCACCAGCTCACCACCGCTGATTCTTGTGCCACCGGTGTAGGTATTAGCAGCGTTCATGAGCAAGGTGCCATTCCCGGTCTTGGTAACTCCGCAATCTCCCATGATGAAAGATGACTCATCCGCAGCAGTAATACTGACGGCACCCTGCGTATTTTTAACGTCCAAAGAAAGAGCCGACACCTCGCCTTGAATGGTAATCGTATAATCTTGCGAGCCTGACACCACCAAGTTTTGCCCGACCGTTTCCACCTCAGCCCCATTCCAGGAAGAACTGCTCCACACGCCGTCCCCGCTGCGCCACGTCAGGTTTATTTGGGGTATGCAATACAGCACACCGTCAGTGATTTCGAAGCGAGCATCCGAAGATGTAAACACGTCAGTCCAAACGGAAGAATCCCCTGCAAGAGTAAACAGAGCATAGCTATCACCGGTTATCTCCGGTTGTTCCGTAAACAACAGCTCCAGCATTCCTCCGGTTACGGAATTACCGCTCAGCGTGAGCAAGGGGACTCCGGTGAGCGGGGAGTCAATGCAAAGAGTTGCTCCATCCTCCAGATTCAGGGCACCCAGCTGTATGGTGTTGCCGCTTCCCACAAGCGTCAGGCATGAGCCACTGCCCAGCGTCAGCTGTTCGGCAGCTAACGAGGATTGGCTCAATTGCAGCACAGCCCCGCTCTGTAATTGCATATTTCGGATAGTCAGGGAAGAGCCTGCCTCCAAGCTCAGGGTATAGTCCGCATAGCTCGCCGTATTCGCTTCCAAACTCAAACCGCTGAAAGCAGCGCTACCCTGTCCGGTAGTGCTCAAACGCTCCATGCTGAGCGCTCCTCCGCTTCCGGCACGGAAGGTGTAGTTCTGCTGCGTGTTGTCAAGTATCAACTCCTGCACATCAAACTCCCCCTCCACTGTTACCGTGGTACTTGCAGCCGCATCCCCGAACTTCACGGAACGCCCTGCATGAAAATAGCTGTAGTAGGTGGTATCACCCACATTCACAAGCCATCCGCTCGCAGCATCCGGAAGCTGCAACAGGGTTTCATTAGCATACCAAGTTGCCGTTGCCCCGCTCCATTCCAAGGGCGTCTCAGCCGCATAGTACTGTACTTTGGCATTCTCCAGCGCCGTTTGAGCGCTCATATAACCGACACCGCGAAGATAAAAATTGCTCCAACTTGTCGTGCAGGCTTCATCCTTGTAAAGAATGGCATATCCGGAGGCATCTTTTTTCAGATAATAAGTTGTCAACCCGTACGCGCTGTCGTCAGAATCCGCCACCAATATTCCTTTCAAACTTCCGTCATCATGGAGCAACACTCCATAACAGGTAATGGCATGGCCCACGGCCACGTTTAATCTTGCAATGCTGAGCTGCGCGATGCGTCCTTGCTTGCTTTGAACATAACCGCCGTTACCGTCCTCCTCGTACCCTATTCCATCAAGCAAACGAGCCTTAATCTCATCCATACTCATGCCGGTACCTATACTGTAATTAGACGTCATCACCTGTGATTTCCAATATCCGCCTGCACCGGTCGTTTTGACGCCTTCATTGGAATCACTCCCATGGCAATACCAGCCTGTGGCGTAGCTGAGGTTACCGGCGACATCATTCCAGTTATCATAGAATGCCATGCCGACTTTCAGCGACTGGGCCCCGCGCAGGGTCGTCAAATCTGCCGGATTATACGTATACCCATATGGTAGTTCTTTATCCCCTGTATACAAGGCTCCGTAATAGGTCTGCCAATATTGGATGAGGTTTGATGCCGAATATGCCCAGCACATCAGGGTATCGCTCATCATACCGGAAAATGAATCATACGTTACCGAGCTTGTCCCTGCCGGTAAGCGCGTCGCCAATTCGCCCAATATGGAAAAATCCCCTCTTTCCACATAACTCAGGTTAATGGCATTCCTGACACTAGAATAATTCCATGTGTAAGAGCCCTTCCCTTGGTCATAAAATCGGGTGGATGCCGTCACGTTTTCGTAATCCACGTCCTCCACGCACACATACACATCACTCCATGCATTACCGGAGATACTGAGCACTGCCACCATACTCATCATCAGTGCTTTCCTAAGGCTCTTATTCAGTCTGAGTTTCATTTCTGTCTCCCGTTTTTATTGTTATGAGTTTCCCGGCACATTAACTCTGCGCGATTATTTCCTCCTACTCTCCCATCATACTCTTCCCCTTTCCCGGCGTCAAGCTGTTTTCTCTCTTATTCCTTTTATTTTTCAATTATTTATACCTCATTATTCCCAGTATATAACAAGAGTTTTCTTCCCTCCCCTTCCGGCTTCTCCACAAAAATTACAACTTCGCATAATTATTTTTGAACACTTCGCATAACATGCGTGTCACACCTGCATGATGAACAATAATCTTACCACAAAACTGATGGAAGGGCTGCAAAGCGCCCAAAAGAACGCGCAGAGTGGCGGGCGAGCCCAAATATACCCTGCGGAGCTGTTACTGGCCTTAGTAGAGCAGGAAGGCGGGGTATTGAGCTCAGTACTGAAGAAAGCGGGAATATCCCCTGCCCGACTGGCAGAAGAGCTGAGCAAGGAGCTGAACCGCAAACCGAGGCAAACAGGAGCCGTGGCCCAGAGTCCCGGGATAGGGCCGGAGCTGGATGCCTGCCTGACGGAAGCCGAGACGCAGCGCACACGCATGAAAGATGACTACCTGAGCGTGGAGCACGTTGTGCTGGGCATCATGAAGGCGGATGGTGGGCTGCGCCGTCTGTTGGAGCAATGCGGACTCACGGAAAGCAGCTACTTGGCCGCCCTGAAGGAGGTGCGCGGTAACCAGCGCGTAAGCGACCGCGACCCCGAGGAAAAATTCGAGACCCTGGAAAAATACGGCACAGACCTCACAGCCCGTGCACGGCAGGGGAAGATTGACCCCGTCATCGGGCGCGATGGCGAGATACGGCGCGTGCTGCAAATCCTCTCCCGCCGTACCAAAAACAACCCCGTACTCATCGGTGAGCCGGGCGTAGGCAAAACCGCCATTGCAGAGGGACTGGCCCGCCGTATTGTGGACGGCGATGTCCCGGAAAGCATGAAAGGCAAGCGCTTGGTGAGCCTCAACATCGGCTCCATGCTGGCAGGTGCAAAATACCGCGGCGAATTCGAAGAGCGACTCAAGGCCTTCATCAAGGAGGTCACATCCGCCAACGGGGAAATCATCCTCTTCATTGACGAGCTGCACACCTTGGTAGGTGCAGGAGCCGGTGGTGAGGGTGGCATGGATGCCGCCAACCTCCTCAAACCGGCACTTGCACGAGGCGAGCTGCGCACCATCGGTGCCACCACCTTGGATGAATACCGCAAGTACATCGAGAAAGACGCTGCGCTGGAGCGCCGCTTCCAACCCGTGTATGTTGCAGAGCCAAGTGTAGAGGACACCATTGCCATACTGCGCGGCCTCAAGGAACGTTACGAGGTGCACCACGGCGTACACATTACGGACAGTGCGCTGGTAGCAGCTGCGACGCTGAGCAACCGCTACATCTCGGACCGCTTTCTGCCGGATAAAGCCGTGGATCTTGTGGATGAAGCAGCTGCTCGCCTCAAAATTGAGCTGGACAGCATGCCCGCCGAGATTGATGAGCTTAACCGCACCGCTATGCAGTTGGAAATGGAGCGCCAAGCCCTCGCCAAGGAAAAAGATGCTGATTCTAAACAGCGACTGGAGAAAATAGCCCATGAACTGGCCGATACCAAGGAAAAAGTAAATGCCATGGTAGCGCAGTGGAAGAGCGAGCAAGAAGTCGTCAACACCGCCCGCAATGCCCAGCAAAAAATAGATACCCTCCGCACGGAAGCGGAGCAGGCGCAACGCCGCGGCGACCTCGCGCGTGCGTCCGAAATCCTGTACGGCGAAATCCCCGCTGCGGAAAACGCAGCCAAGGAGGCTCGCCACGCCTTGGCGGAGCTGCAAGCCAGTGGCTCCGGTTTGCTCAAAGAGGAAGTTACGGAAAGCGACATCGCTAAAGTTGTCTCCACTTGGACCGGCATTCCCGCAGCCAGACTTGCTGAGGGAGAGCGAGAAAAACTCTTGCACATGGAAGAGCGACTCGGCGCCCGCATCATCGGGCAAAAGCAGGCAGTCAAATCCGTGGCGGATGCCGTACGGCGTTCCCGCGCAGGCTTGCAGGACGAAAACCGCCCCTTGGGTTCGTTCATCTTCCTCGGGCCTACAGGTGTGGGTAAAACAGAGCTTGCCAAAGCGCTGGCGGAGTTCCTCTTCGATGACGAGGCGGCCATGGTGCGCATCGACATGTCCGAGTACATGGAAAAACACAGCGTGTCACGCCTCATCGGCGCGCCTCCCGGATACGTGGGGTATGATGAGGGTGGCCAGCTCACGGAATCCGTGCGCCGTCGCCCGTACAGCGTTGTGCTTTTTGATGAAATTGAAAAAGCTCACCCGGACGTCTTCAACGTGCTGCTGCAAGTGCTGGACGATGGTCGCATAACCGATGGCCAAGGGCGTACGGTGGACTTTACGAACACCGTCCTCATCATGACCAGCAACATAGGCTCACAATTCATCCTCAATGAGCAAGATGCTACCGCCCGCAATGAAAAAGCCATGGACGCCCTGCGCGGACACTTCCGCCCGGAGTTCCTCAACCGTGTGGACGACATCATCATCTTCGACCGCTTGCAGGAAGAGGATCTGAAACACATCATCTCCATTCAGCTGGAGCGCGTTGCCAAACGCCTTGCCACACGCGGGCTCAAGTTGGAGATGTCGGATGCAGCTGCGGCTGTCGTTGCACAGCACGGCTATGATCCCGTCTATGGCGCACGCCCCCTCAAACGCGCCATTCAGCGTGATATTTTGGATCCCCTCAGCCTCGCCATCCTGGCAGGCAAATACCCGGAGGGCTCCACCATCCACGTCAATGCCGATAACGGGCACATACGCTTCGACTGATTATCCACAAGCCCTCCTCACATGCACGCCTCCGACTATTCACGGGGGCGTGCTTCTTTATGCGCGGAATACGTACGGCAGCAGCTCCACATCTGCCGGTAACCACTCCACACTGCGCAGGGTTGCTGCACTCAGCCAACGGCTGTCCGTGTGTTCGCGTAAGCGGAGCTCGCCTCCTTGTATGCAGCACTCATAGCAATGCATCCGCAAATGGAATGCAGGGTAATCCCACTCCACGGTGTGCAACAAAGCCCCCGCTTGTATCCGCAACCCTAATTCTTCCGCAATCTCGCGCTCCACGGCTGTTCTTGCGCTTTCACCGGGTTCAATCTTCCCGCCCGGGAACTCCCAGCCCCCGTTGTGCTTATGCTGCGGGCAACGCGTTGCCAACACGCAGCCATCTTCCCGCCGTATAACTGCTGCCACTACTTCTATCGTCTTTCTCTCCTCGCTCATCTCTTGGCCCAAACTACCACATTTTACCACGCCGTTAAAGTAAAAAATCCGCTTTTTTTCCGCCTGTGTTTGTCGTCATACGTACAATTTCCTACATTTTTAGTAAGGTTTACAAATTTTTTGCTTGACTTGTTAAAAAAGGATAACTAAAATCCGCGCGCCGAGCGCCACGCCGGCTAAACACCTCACCTTTTCTCACACAGATGAACCGTCACCAAAGTACGATTCGCACGCTGACAGCAGGCGCCTTACCGCGCCTGCTCCCACCCTTTCGACACACTCTCACTTCCAACAATTCAACAATTAAAATCGGAAATAAATTAGCTGTTTTCAACTAATACAATTTGCAAACAAAACTTACATCAGCTAGAATCCAAGAGCCATGAATTTACGCCACATCACTCGGTTCACATATACCTTCACCAACTTTCAGGGTTGGCGCGTGGCGATCCGCCGCCAAGGCACCACCCTGACTCGCTATTTTTCCGACAAACAGTACGGGGATCCGGAGCTTGCTCAATCACATGCCATACGTTTCAGGGACATGGTGCTGCAAGAGTTGGAGCAGTACCCGGAGCGCGCAACGGAAATTCTTTCCAAGCACCGCCCGCGCCCCAAAAAGCTCTACCCCGCCGGCCTCAAACCCACCACTTTCACCACGGAAGACGCCACTGAGGAGTTGCCGACCGGGCCTTGCAGCGTGCGCAGCAACAAGGTCATGCACAGTTTCCTCAAAAAAGTTTGTCGGCGCTTGCATTTAGACACCGCCAGCGTCTTCAAACTTTCTCTTTACCTCTTCACCCTGCACTACGGCCAGGTCTCAGCCTCTGCGGAAAACGTTAACAATGCGCAGGCCCTCCACCTCCGATCCACCGGGATAGATGCGGAAAACAGCCGCCGTCTCTACAGCCTGGTAGAAGAGCTGGAAAGCCGAGCTCTTGCACTCGGCATGCCCAGCTTCGCAGAGTTCTCCACCGGCAAAAGTGCAGATTACGCCTTTTCCCTCCAAGAGGAAGCTGCAGAATACTCTCCGAATGAGCAGCCTGAAGCCCCCTCACCCGCAGAACCCGAAAACCCACCTTCAATGTCCACAAATACACCACCGCCCACACCGGAGCCCGGGGCGCAAAATATACGCCCACCGCGCCCCTCTCCCCCGCCTCACCTCTCCATGCCATATAATTCCGCCACCTCTCTCGCCTCTTCCATTTCTCCGATGAAAGCACCTTTGAAGCTTTCCTCACAAGCTCCGGCACACGGCTTTACCGCTCTACCCACCCTCAATCCGGGCACCAAGCTATCTCAGCCCTCACCCTCCGACGTCATTTGACACCCCGCTGCGCCCCCCCTATTGCAGTTTTCCCATACTGAGTCGCGGTAACAACACGTTTACCCTGCGGTAGCGTATACCTTACCGAGCCCCCGACCTGTTACGGGCATACTCACACCTGCACACGATCGTCTTCCACGCTCGCTCAGGCTCCCGTGTGCCCGCATTATCAGGCAACTACCCCGCAAAAAACGCGCTCACGCTACGCAAACTCGCATAGCGTGAGCGCTTTCGCATTTTTTGAGGTATGAAATCAGAGGGATTGGAGCGTCTCCACAGCAGCCTCAAGCGTGGCTACATCCTCAATGGAAATAACAGTCACATCCTTAGAGATGCGGGCCATCATCCCTGCAAGGGTCTTGCCCGGCCCCATTTCAATAAAGAGGGTGTGCCCTTTCTCCACCAAGTCCTTCATAGAGGCAGCCCAGCGCACGGAACCGCACACCTGCGCACCCAACATGGCGCGCACGTCATCCGTGCTTGTTACGGGGCGAGCCTCATAGTTGCAATACACGGGGCAAGCGGGCATCTGCATCGCCACGGCACTCAGCTCCGGCAGTAGCTTCTCCTGTGCGCTCTTCATGAATCGGCTGTGGTATGCACCCGCCACGTTGAGCTTCTTGGCCAGCTTGAATCCGGCGGCCTTCGCTCCGGCCACGGCCTTGTCCACACCCTCCACGGAGCCGGATACCACCGTCTGCCCGGGGCAGTTAAAGTTTGCAACGTCGATGTCGCACTCTGCTGCCAGCTTCTCCACGGCCTCATCATTACCGCCGATCATGGCTGCCATGGTGCTGGGGGCGGCCTGGCAGGCCTCTTCCATGTAGGCTCCGCGCTTCTGCACCAGCTTCAGCCCCTCCTCCATGCTGAAGGTGCCTGCTGCTGCATGCGCCGTGAACTCTCCCAAGCTCAGGCCCGCTGCTGCCACCGCCTCTATCTCCACCTTACTGCGCAGCACCTCATACAGCGCAAGCCCGTGCAGATACAGCGCAGGCTGGCAGTTGCATGTGCGCGTCAGCTCCGCATCGGGGCCTTCAAACATCACCTGCGTCAGCGAATAGCCCAAGGCGGCATCCGCCTTGTCCATCATCTCCCGCGCTGCGGGATATGTATCGTAAAGATCTTTGCCCATGCCCACCTTCTGGGCTCCTTGTCCGGGGAAGAGTATTACAGCTTTCATAATTCAGTATGTTGCAGTGCTCCTGCTTCCCTCATCCTAGCCTCTTATCTCTCTTTAGTCAAGCTTTATTTTACAAAATGCTAGAGTAAACTCAAGTTTGAGAGTTTATCACCCCCGCCTACCAACACCAACCAGCCCAACAAATCGGAATTTGGAGGGGGAATTGCGAGCGTAAGCGAGCGGAATTCTGAACCCGCGCCAGCGGGTGACCTAACTTAGCCTAGGGCGTAAGCCATAGGAAATGGGTAAAAAAATCCGAACCCGCGAACCGTTGAGGCTTGCCGAAACGGTATGCGGGTGGCATAACCCTCCCGGAGCACGTAAGTGCGAAGAAATCCCGTATGCATTAATTCGTCTTATGACATCGCATTATCAA
>JAFQDN010000090.1 GCA_017415995.1 Akkermansia sp.
ACTCGCTACGCTCGCTGTCATTTTGGGGCAGAAAAATGGTGGATTTGCCTTGTTTTTTAGTCAATTATCCGCTAAAATTTCGGTGACCGCAATTTTGAGGCATCCACTTTTCGGTGACTGTTTTTTTTGAGGCAATACGACATACAGACAAATATTGCCAAACTCTCGACACATGGACGCATCTTATTGCCCTGTTGTTCTGCCATATGGCAGACTGCCAATCCCTGCGTGATATCTGCAAGGGGCTACAAGGAATAAGAGGTGGGATCAACCACTTGGGAATTCAAAAAGCACCATCTCGTAATGCGCTGAGCCATCAGAATGCTAAGCGAGAGGCTATGGTGTTCCGGGATATCTACCAACTTCTTCACAAACGCTTGGGACAGCAGGCCTTCACCTGTCGCTTCCGGGAGGGTATCAAGGCATCTCGCATCATGTTGCTCGATTCGAGCGTTATCACACTCTGCCTCAGTATGTCCAACCTTGTCATGTTCATCAGAATTCACCTGATGAGCTATATAGATTTGTGGGTCCGGATAAATCAGCAGGAAGATAGGTCGCATTCCCCGCCGAAATTAACCGAAAATTGCATACAGGGGGGCTTCGAAAAAGCCCCTTTTCGGAAATTCTGGGATTTATCGGCACTTGCGTCTCTCAGAAAAAAAATCTTTGGGGCACATGTGGCACACAACGCAGCTACTGTTAAAAATGTCTTGTCAATTCTCACTGAATGTGCATAATGCTGCACATGCACGAATGGATACTGGAATGGATGCAGTGGGTAACGGATTGGGGATACTGGGGCGTCATTGTTTTGATGGCAATGGAAAGCTCCATCATCCCCGTACCGAGTGAAGTTGTAGTGCCGCCTGCCGCAATTCTGGCAGCCATGCCGAATGCGGAAATGAGTTTCTGGGGGGTTGTACTCGCCGGCACCGTTGGCTCATACGTCGGCTCCGTCATCATGTACTACACCGCGCTGTGGGCGGGGCGACCGTTCATTTACCGCTTTGGTAAGTACTTCTTTATGCCGCGACACAAGGTTGAAAAAGCGGAGGAATTTATGCGCCGCTACGCAGCGGGTGGCATTTTCTTTGCCCGATTCCTGCCTGTTATCCGCCACCTGATATCCATTCCCGCCGGCATGGCAAAGGTAAGCTTCCTCAAGTTCAGCGTCTCCACCATCGTGGGCTCTGCCATATGGTGCTGGGTACTGGCTTGGTTCGGTGACAAAGTCGGGCGCAATAACCCGAACATCCTCAACTCTCCGGAAGAGCTGATTGCAGCCATCAAGGCGGAGTCCCACCTCATTGTCCTCGGTATTGTTTTACTCGCTGTGCTCTATGCCGTCATGAAGTACATGACCCGCGAGAAAAAATCCGACCAAGCGGAGTAAACAGCGCATTATTTTCTTGTCATCGGAAGCAAACGTGGTATCGTGGTAGTATCGTTTCAGCCACCATGAAGCTCAGCCATTCCACATTTGCTCCCGTTTTGTTCGCCCTGTGCTCTGCCTCACTGTGCAGCTGCGGTGACTCCGATTCCCCGGAACAGCCGCATCCGGCAACAACCGCAAAACCCACAGCGCAGCAACCGCAAAGCGAACCCGCTACCGCACAAATGCCGGAGCCGGAGCAACCCTCGGCACCGTCTGCGCATCCGCACAGCGGTGGCGTTCTCCCGGACATGCAGGACGATGACTATGCTGAGCCTGTTGACGATGAGGATTCTACCACCCCTTCCCCCACTCCCCCCTCCGCCTATCCCGGCATTGTTTTTGAAGATGATGACTCCGCTGAGTTAGTGGAAGAACCCACACCTACGCCCGCACCTGCCCCCACACCGGAACCCACACCGGAACCCACACCGGAACCCACACCGGAACCCACACCGGAACCCACACCGGAACCCGCACCGGAACCCGCACCGGAACCCGCACCGGAACCCGCACCGGAACCCGCACCGGAACCCACACCGGAACCTGCACCGGAACCCACACCGGAACCCACACCGGAACCTGCACCGGAACCTGCACCGGAACCTGCACCGGAACCCACACCGGAACCCGCACCGGAACCTGCACCGGAACCCACACCGGAACCCACACCGGAACCCACACCGGAACCCGCACCGGAACCCGCACCGGAACCTGCACCTGCGCCCGCACCGGAACCCGCACCTGCGAACAAAGACGAAGTGCTCGTCATTACCGAACTACACACCGACCACAGTTTCACCCCCGGCGCCATCATTATTTGTGCGGAAAAAGGCAACATGGAGGAAGTGGAAACTCTCCTCAAGAACGGAGCCGACATCAACGCGCAAGACGAAATCGGCTACACACCGCTGATGGCGGCCTGTGTTGCCGGCAAAACAGACATGGTACGCTACCTCATACAGACCGGAGCAGAGGTCAACAAGACCAATAGCCTAAAGGAAACAGCCCTCATGCTCGCCGCCCAAAACGGGCATGCGGAGGCAGTAAAACTCTTACTCGCCGCCGGAGCGGACAAAACCATGAAAGACGCTCTGCAACAAACAGCTCAACAACACGCTTGGTATAAAAAACACCAGGAAATCATGGAACTTCTCAACGATAATCCCAATTAAATAATCAAATACCGCGCAATCAGCAACGTTACACTCTTGCTGCATGATTTCTCATGATGCCCGCGCGTATTTTCTTGCTTTTTTTTCGTTTTCGTTCATAATACGACCCGATATGAAAGATACATTCACTCAGTTTGTACGTTTGGGCTTAATAATCTTAGCCCTTGGGGTATGTTTGTACTGGGTGGATAGCACGTGGTTTGCTCCGCGCCGTTTACCTCCGTGTGTGCAGTCCGAGCTGGATGCCGCCGGCAAAAATCACATCTGTTGGGATACCCTCAAAGGCCGCCACGGTAACAATATTATCTGGATTGATGCACGCAGTGATGCCGATTATGAGGTTAACCGCCTCGCAGGACGCGATGTCTGCATGTTCCACATCCGCCCTCGCCCTTTCGAGCTCATGCAACAGCAGGCTGACCGCGCCATGGCTCGCCTCGATGAGGCCGCGGACCGTGGTGAGTGCATCGTCGTTTTCTGCACCAATAATTGCACAGACTCTGAGGATGTCGCTGCCTACCTCAAAGAATGCGGCATTGAGGCTCCTTTCTACGTCCTCGAAGGTGGCTGGGATACCATCAAAATCAAAGCCCCTGAAATGCTCGAAGCTCGCTGAGCCCGCCCCCACTCTCATCCCACCTCCACCTCTTGCACGTGGCACTGCATTTCCGCTTGGCTGCCACAGTTGGCTATCCGTACAAAACATCCATGCCGTTCGGTGTACCATGTCTCCGTAGGATAGCTGTGTTGCAGTGGGTACTCATCAATTAAGGATGCCAGGGCACATTCCGCCTCATACCGAGTGCGGAACGCGGGCAAACAGTCTATGCTAAGCTCTCCGTCCGTGTTTATGGATGCAAAGTGTACAATATAGTAAGTCATGTGGTTATAATTTTTCTGTACTGCCCCGGCCTCATGAATTCGAGGATCCCCTTGTCTCTTAAAAACTGTAATTGCTGCCGGATTTTAGCCTCAATATCGTGATTGCGCGGATGCTTGATTTTGAGTTCACCTGAAAACCCGTACATTTCACGCAGAGTAAACACATGATTCAGTTTTTCAACGCATTTGAGGATATCAAAAAGCCAACCTCGGCTTTCAAGGCTCTTTGTTTGCAGAGCGTGAACTTTTTGATATTGAGAGCAAACGGCCTCCCTGTTGAGCACTTGCCCATTTTTGATAACGGGTATTTTTGCAAATTCCGGTACGCGCTGCAATAGAATATTGCACCCCTCCCACCCGGAGCGGCGGTTCTTTTCCGGCAACGGAGCTCGTTTCTCAATAATATCCGGAATGAAAAAACATTTTGGTACAACAATGAGATTATTCACAGCATATCTGTCGTAATGCAGAAAGAAAAAACTCGGGTTTTGCAATGAGGTGATACGCTCAATCATGGTGCGGTATACTCCGTCACTGACTTTTGTGTTGTAGCTTTCTTTTGTGCTCTTTTTGCTCTTCAACTCGTATTGCGACTTGCAGGCATTGCACACAAAATCCTTAACAGGAGCGTTTAACTCTGCCTTGCAAATAGAAGTCCCTCCGCAAATGGGGCAATACATGTTGCGGGCAAACCAATCTTCCGTCAGCACGCGAGCAATTTGCGTGGGACTTTTGTAAGCGTTTATCAGAGAGAGGTCAAACGTAAGGTCCATAGGTGGAAATGCGGAGACTGTACAGATTGTACCACAGTTGAAATAAAAAGCAAGAACGGAAGCCAAGAAACAGGCGGGAAAAGCAAATCCGACTAAGATTATATGATAATCGATAAAAGATAACAGAAAAAAGACGTAAAGGGATTAACTTTTCGCTTGACTTGAGGAGTGATATTGCTAGTATTAGGACAATAGTATTGGGAGGTGAGCCCTCCCGGAACAATCTTACAACCACAAAGAAAAGATTATGAAATTACATCTCCCGAAACTGCTTCGCAAAGCCGTTATCGCCTGCATGACGGCCGTGGTCAGCATTGGAACAACCGTAGGAACGGGCGTTGTCGGCATGGGTGCCGTGACGTACATGGTAGTCGGCGCAACGGCAGCAGCAGCAGAATACACGAATCCGGATGATTTAACGGTAGTGACATTTGCCAATGGCGATGTACTGAACCTGAGTTCCGGAGCAAAGGTAGAGGCGCCGCTGGTGCTGGATTCCGCAGATTCCTCCATTACACTGAATGTGACGGCCGGAACGGTAACATGGAATACCTCGCAGGGTGAAAACAACGGCGTGAGTGCCGTGAATGTTGCCACGGGCGCAACACTGGAAGTAGGTGACGTAGATAGCCGATATTGCGTATTCGCCAGTAAAGAGGGAGCACCTGTTACCATTAGCTTGGCAACCGGAGCAAAGATGATTACCAGCAATCTATTCGGCTGGGAGAACTGGGGGCGAGGAGATGGCGCGCGCGTGGTAAACATGGAGGCAGGTTCCGAGTGGACAATACGAGATGGCACGAGTTTTTACCTGAACAAAACCACCATCAACCTGAGCGGTGGTAAAATAAAATTGGACGGCGAGACTAGCTATATGTGGTTTGAGCGCCGTGCCAATAGCATCAATACCACGGCAGCTGCCACGCAAATGTCCGTGATTTCCGGCACAGGTGCCATTAAGGCCGGCAACAACGGCAGTGAGAGCGCGGGGTACACCTTCAACGTCGTGCGTGGCGCTTTTGAGTATGATGGCACCAACACGGCGGATTTGCAGCTTTCTGCCAGATTGCTTAATGCCGATAATGCACACGGCGTACAAAAGACCGGTAACGGCCGCATGGAGGTAACCTCCGACAGCACGGGCTTTACGCACAGCTTCTTTGTGCGCGAGGGCGAGATGATGTTCAGTGGTGCAGGTAATATAGGCAGCGGTAACCTGAACGTAATTTCCGGTGCAAGCCTGACACTTAATACATCCGCAGCTTTTGCGGGCAGCATAACCTTGAATGAGGGGAGCGAACTGAACATAGGCAGCAACCAAAAGCTTGCGGGCAATAACAAGTTATTCGGCACGGTAAATATGGTCAACACGGCCACACTGACCGGCGCCGTAACTGTAGCCGAAACAACAATTATAGACCTGACCGGTTGGACGGGTGGCAGCACTTACCAACTCTTTACATTGGATGGCGGCACGGTAGCCTCCTCAAGGGTGACAGTGGTAGGTGCAGAGGGTGAAGGCGTGTGGGTACTGGATAACACCGGATTACTTGCACTCAAGAACTCAGTTATCTGGAGTAGTGGCGCAACTTTGACTTGGCAGGAGGGCACGCTCTTTGACGGCAATATGGCATTCAGCAACGGAATGTTGGTGGAATTTGCTGCTTCCCAAGGAGATGTAACAGCAACGCTCGGAGAAAATATTTCCGTGTCCGAACTCACGGTGAAAACCGGCACCAACTTGGTATTGACCGGAGATAACAAGGCCACTATGGGTTCTCTTATTTTGGAGAGCTCTGCCGGGGTGGTGCTGGATTATGCAGCAGCCGATGCGGATTCCATAGGCTCAGTGACTGCCGCTGCGGATTCCACCTTGGCAGTAGGCAGCAATGGCGATATCCTCTGGGAGAAGACAACGTTTACCGGGGCTGTCCCGAATATTCTTGTAGAGGGTAAGCTGACTGTCAAAAGCCGTAGAGACTTTAACAATGCAACACTTATTACGGTGGACGGCGGTGAGCTTGTTTACGCATACGAAGGATTTGACAATGAGTGGTCCGGTAATGTAGTATTGGATAACGGAGGTAAATTGAGCGTAGTTACGGGCGGGTCTGACATCTTCAAATGGGATGATGCCAACGAGGTGAAGGTACTCAACGGCTCCGTATTGGACTTCGGCACCTCCCGTTGCTCTTTCCAAAATGAGGATAAACTCATCCTCAAGGATGGTTCCGTTTTGGGTACGGGTGACAATCACGGCTGTTTGGACTTCTTTGATGACGGAGCAATTGTAAGCTCCTCCGGCACCAGCAGCATTGAGGCACCCATTCGTCTGCGTTCAGCCGGTGCCACCACCACGTTCCAAGTGACGGATGGTACTCTTACCTTGACGGAAACCTGCGATAAGGGAGGTGGTGCCTCCGGTAACCTTGCAAAAACAGGTACCGGAACCTTGCTGGTAACAGGCAATCTTTCTCACAAAGGGACTACCACTGTCAGTGAGGGTACGCTCAAGCTGACCGGAACGGCCTTCATTAAGGCTACTTCTGATGTTATGATGGGTGGCGGTACACTGGCACTTGACACCCAGAATGCCGCTGCCGTTGCAGGCATTACCGGCACAGGTGCCGTAACGGTAGCCTCCACAGCAGTGGGTGCAGCTATTGATACCATCACGGACTTCGGCGGTACGATTACCGTAGCGGACGGTGGCGACCTGACCATCGGAGCCGTCAGCTTGGCTGCGGATAAGAACCTCACCGTAACAGGCGCTGTAACAGCCGCCGAAACGTTTGATAAGACCGGCACCGGGCAATTGACCTTGGATATGCTCAATGTGCAGGGTTCATTCAAGATGAACGGCTACAGTGCACTGAGTGTCAATTCTCTTTCTGTAGCTCTCAATACGGAATTAGTATACGGCGAGGGTGATGTGCTGGAGATTGGCTCCGTCACTCAAGCCGTGACACTTAATGTGTACGGCGTTGCAAGCTCCTTGGCAGAGGGCGTGAATACCGGTATTAGTTTGGCTGAAGGACAAAGCTTGGATGACCTGAAGGCATTGCTGACGGTGGATGCCGTGGATTCCTTTACCCTTGTGGAGAAGGAGGGCTTAGTATGGCTTACCTCCACCTCCACGGTACAATCCGACTGGGATATTAACTGGGGTGCCATACTTGCCAATGCGCCGACCGAACTCACGGAACTGGGGCAAGGAGCAATCGTGACAAAACAAGTGGAAGGCAAAACAGCGGCGGACACCATCCAAGGCATTGACTATGCGGAGGGGGGCGTTGTTGCCATCAGCGTGAATGCTACAAAGGCAGATAATGAGCTGTTTGTAGCCGGTGGCATGGTAGGTAACATCGGTAGCTCAATTGAGGCAGTAAGCGTTGATTCCGTATGGATTGAGGTAGCCGGTGGCACATATACCAATATTTTAGGTGGTGTAGTTGGCAACAACTGGGGTGGTGGCACCGGAGTTGCTACCTTTGAAGGCGATACCCACATTCTGATGCGTGAGGGTACCACAGATTATGTAATCGGCGGTAACATGAATGATGCTAACGGAGTGACCTCCTTTACGGGAGATTCCTACATCTCTGTATACGAGGGCGCAACCGTAAAGACCGCTGTAGTGGGTGGTAGTACCACAGCACACGGAAGCGGCACTAAGTTCACCGGTTCCACCAATGTGTTTGTATACACATGCATGGGTGCCGGCAGCTATGTGGTGGGCGGTAACTTCCAGATTGCCGGCTCTCCCACTACCAATATCCTGACAGGAAGCACAAACGTAACGGTAGACCTCTCCTCCTATTCCGGAGATGCTACGGCATTTGCCGGTGCTGTAATAGGTGGCGGCCTGACCTACTATCAGACCTCTCAGGGATGGAGTGGTGGCTCCATGATGCAGATTAATGAGGATACCAACGTCAACATCACCGGTAAGGAAGGTGTTACCTTCACCGGGTTGATTGTGGGTGGCGGTTACGCCATGTATTACGGTGATTGGGGCACCCGCAATCCCGGTGCTCTTATTAAAGGCTCTACAAATGTGAACATCACCGGCGGTACGTATGATGCCACCGTGATGGGTGGCTCCTACCTTGCCCTCGGTTCCAACAACACCGCTACCAGTACCATTGATTCCACGAACGTGAACATCACCGGCGGTACCTTCAACGGTATGGTTTTAGGTGGCTCTTGGCACAATCATGAAGGGGGTGTTTCCACTGTGGGAGACATTACCATCAGTGTCAGCGGCACTGATGCATCACTTACCGGCAATTTGATAGGTGCCTCCCATGTGTATACCGGTGGCAATACCATGACTACCGGCAATGTTTCGATTAACTTGGAGGGTGGAGCATGCTCAGCCTTTATCACGGGCGGTTATTTGGTGAATGGTACCGGGAGTGCTAACCTCAGTGCCACAATCGGTGATATCACCATTACGGTAGACGGTGCAGAAACCGCAGAAATATACGGTGGCAGTGTTATTCACCGCAATAAAGCGGACGCAACCGTAACACAAGGAGCTATTGTTCTGAACCTCCTCAGCGGCTCCGTCGGTGGCGATGTCTACGTCGGAGGTTGGCAGAACGGCTCCACTCTTCTGAGCACGGATTCCACCACGGTCAACATCAGCAGTGACATTGAAATCGCTGAGGGTAAGACGATTTCCGGTGGTTATCGGTACGGTGCAGATAAGACCGGCTCCACGATTACCGGCGATGCCTCTTTGGTATTCACGGATGGTGAGACGTACAGCAATGTTTCCGGCGTTGCCTTTGCTGACTTCAACATCGTGGAAGTGGCTGAGAGCGGTGAAGTTGTGACCAAGGAGATGAGCGTACTCAAGGGTGCACTTACCAAGAACGGTGCCGGTGCTTTCTCCGTAACGGATAAGCCCGTAGCAGTGGACACCATCACCATGAACGGTGGCTCCATGACCTTTGCATACGGAGTCACGACGACGGGACTGACTGCTAACGTAACGGCTCCTTCCAAGTTGGCACTGGGTAAGGACCTGACACTGGCTGCATTGAATATTGACCTGACAGGTACCACGGCAGGAGAGTCCTACATTGACGTAACGGGGGCTCTTACCTCCAACGGCAAGGTTACGGTGAACCTGACCGGGGTTTCCACCCTGCAAGATGCAGGTGATTACATCCTGCTCACCTCCACCTCTACGGCTTTGACTACGGATGACTTGATTTCCACGCTGGATGCCGAGGCTCCGGAGGGTATGGAGTACTCTGTAGTGATTGAGAACAACAACATCATATTCCGCAGTGCTCACGTGTCTGATTGGGTATGGGAGGGCACAACCGATGGTGAGACCAACGTGTGGGCAGACAATGCCGATGGCTGGAAGGCCGATGGCGATGGCCTTACACCCAATGGTCAGGATGTGTACTTCACCGCAGCCGGGGCCGGCGAGGTAGTGGTCAGCGGTGAGGTAACGCCCGCCAATGTCAACATTACCGGTGGCGAGTACACCTTCACCGCTGCGGATGCTGATTCCGGCATCAAGCTCGGTACGGATGGAGTGATGAGCATCAGCGCCGGAGTGGTGGTCAACATG
>JAFQDN010000091.1 GCA_017415995.1 Akkermansia sp.
ATCTGCATGGATAACGCATGGTTGCGAGCAGAGGGATATATCTCGTTTTATCAACTCCTCAAACGCTGATTGGAAACCGCCGTATGCCATAAATGGCACGTACGGTGGTGTGAGAGGGGGCGAAAGCCCCCTACTCGATTGCCTCAGCCATAACATTTGAATTTTTTGCTTTTCCCATGTACTCAAAAGAATCACAGCTCACCCGATAAACTTCAGTTAAGCTGACAGGGTAGCCCAATGTCTTTCATTATTCCGGTCGGGGTATGATAAGGCCATTGAGCAAAGCAGCGCAACGGAGCCCAAGGCGACCGGGGCCACTCTCCATTCTCTTTACCCTCAACGGTAGCCCAACCGTCTACATCATACCCCGTGGGAGTGGTTACATCACCCCAACTATTCGTGACACCATTAATCCACCCACCCCCCCAGGCGGTGGAACCCCCGGGAGCCCACACCTCGGCAGCAGATCCCGTAACAGACAGGCCAAGGCAACATGCAGATATCATGAAAGCGCGTGCCATAAAAGTACTGTTTGCACGCCGGTGTACATCATTTCCTAACGAATGAAAGGCAAAAATCCGCAACCCGTCATTTTCCCTCACTTCGTCTATCCGATTTACTCCTTCGCCCCCGCTGCGCGGAGCAGCTCGACAATTTCTTTATGGTTTCTTTCCTTAGCCCAGTAAAGGGGAGTGAAGCCTTTCTTATCCGCCTTGTTAACATCAATACCCGGAGCTGCCAGCAGCAGCTTGACGCATTCCGTGTGGCCTTTACCCGCAGCCCAGTAGAGGGGAGTCCAGCCATCTCCATCCGCCTTGTTGACATCAATACCGGGAGCAGCCAGCAGCAGCTTGACGCATTCCGGGTGGCCTTTCCATGCAGCCATCTGGAGGGGAGTGTAGCCTTTCTTATTCGCCTTGTTGACATCAATACCGGGAGCAGCCAGCAGCAGCTTGACGCATTCCGGGTGGCCGAACTTCGCAGCCCGGTAGAGGGGAGTTTTGCCATCCTTATCCGCCTTGTTGACGTCTGCTCCTGCGGTAATCAACAGCTGCAATTTGTCCGGGTTCCCATAGTATATGAGAATAGCCTCATCATAATCCGTGATACCCATGGATTTGAGCTTATCTTGGGCATATTTTTTGGGGGTTTCCTTGGCTTCGCGCTCTGCTTTTTCGCGGGCAAGGCGTTCCGCTTCTTCCTTAGCTTCGCGCTCTGCCTTTTCGCGAGCAAGGCGTTCCGCATCTTCCTTGGCCTCGCGTTCTGCCTTTTCGCGGGCAAGGCGTTCTGCTTTTTCCTTGGCTTCGCGCTCTGCTTTTTCGCGGGCAAGCTGATTCATCATTTCAGCTTGTGCGAATTCTTCGCGCATACGTTTTTCCGTTGCGGATTGGGTGCAGGAATATACGCCGTACGCACCGCCGGACAGCGCCAATAAAAGGATTGCGAGGATGATAGGAAAGCGTTTGCGAGAAGGAACATTCTTTTTTTCATCCGTTGCGGGGGAAGAGGTCGGGATGGAGGAAACCGGCAGGGATTGCGTAACGGGTGGCAGCGGAGAGGGCGTGGCCGCGGGGGATGAGAGGTGCTCCAGCCACTCACGGGCGGATTGCCAGCGGTTTTTGGCACGAATAGCCAGCGCGGTGTCAATGCTCTGCAAAAAATCAACGGAAAAGTGGCGACGGAGTTCTACGCGCTTGGTGAGGGGGCGGTAGGGGTCGTCATCCTCAGCAAGTCGTGCATTGGCCTCGGGTGGGAGCTCTCCACTGATGACGCGGTAACAGGTAGCGCCGAGGGCGTAGAGATCCGTCCACGGACCGCGATTGCCGTGGACGGTGATTTGCTCGATGGGGGTGTAGCCCGGCGTGCCGACCATGGTGGCGGAGCGTTCCGATTGCAGGGCGCGAGCGGTACCGAAGTCGATGATGATGGGCGTGCCGTCCTCTTGCAGCAGGATGTTGCCGGGTTTGAGGTCGCGGTGGAGCAGGTTTATGCCGTGCAGGTAATCCAGCGCGCCGAGCAGGGTGCGGAGGATGGGCGCCAGCCAAGCCTCATCCACCGTGGCGGGGGCTGCTTTGTGCAGCTCTTTGCCGGTGATGAGGGGCATCACATAATACGCCGTGCCCAGCGCCTCGAAGGCCTCCAGCACGCGCACGATGTTGGGATGGTGCAGGCGTGCCAGCGTGTGCGCTTCATCCACAAAGCGTGTGAGCGTGTGGGAGTAGTTCTCCTTGGCCTCTCCATCATCCAGCGGGTGGATGGCAAGCGTCTTTTCACTGCGGTAGGCACAAAACATGGGCATATTTTCCTTTACTACCACATGCTCCTTGCTTTTGATATGCTGAGCCAGGTAGGTGATGCCAAACCCTCCTTGCCCGATTTTGCGGATAATGAGGTATTTGCCCAGCTCCACCCCCTCCGGCAGTGCTATTCCGTGTGCGGTGCCGTTGTTATGAGAACTCCCCGTCATGTGATGCCCAATATGATGATGCTTGCGGTATATCAAATATCACCCCTCAAGTAAAGAATAAACTGTTCCGCGCCGAAAGTTGTCGGCATTTTACTCCTTCGCCCCGCTGCTTTGAGTGGTTCCGTTATTTCCGAGCGACCATCAAATGCCGCGGTATCTACGCGGGCGCCTCATGGGGCGTTTGTTGTGGTTTGCGGGGCCTTTCAGTAATTTTACAATTTCGGTATGCCCGTTGGACTCTGCACGTTGGAGGGGAGTTTTGCCATCATTATCGGCCTTATAGACATCAATGAGCCGATCAGCCAGCAGTAGTTTTACGCATTCTGTATGTCCTTTATCCGCAGCGCAGAGGAGGGGAGTTTTGCCATTCATGTCCGATAGATTAACTTTTATCCCGGGTGCGTTCAGCAACAGTTTTACGCATTCAACGTTGCCGATGGCTACTGCTTTGTACAGAGTTGTAGCTCCATGGTCTATTTCTTGCAATCTAAAATTGACATCGGCCCCGGCTTTTAACAACAGATCCAGTTTTTTCGGGTTATTGTAGGCACTGAGGATGGCTAATTCGTCTGTGTACTCCACTCCCATGGCATAGAGTTTATCAATGGCAGCTTTCTTCTCTCTCTGTTTAGCTTTTTCAGCCTCGCTGAGTTCTTGGTTGTCATACGTATTGTTTATCGGGATACTCGGCGCATTCACAACCGGATCATAAGGAATATTCTTGTTTTGGGTTACCATTTTGTTGCGAGTATACAAAAAGATGGCGATAAGTAGAATGATAATGATGATTTTAATGACGGCTAATCCACTTGTGGGTGATTCCTTGTTTTCTTCGTTTTGATTGGTCTGCGATGTCGCAGGGGAGGAATCCGCTACGGGGGACTTGCTGTTCTCTTCGTCTGGCATATTTTTATTGTTGGTTACATTTGTTAGTTTCCGGTATTGTAGACGTGCCAAACGCTGATTTTGTTCGATTTTTTTTTGAAAGTAGCGTTGAAGTCGGCTCCTCCGGAGCACTTTTGGTTGCTGAAAAGTGCGTGCGCAAGGGATTTTTGTTTTCAGAATGGCAAAGAGGCATTAAACTGGAAGTGTATGGGATTTACAACATTAGCGACAACGGCGCTTGCCGTTGGAAAAGTATTACCGGATGCGTTGCAAGCGCATGCTCTCAATAAACAGAGTAAAAGCCTCAATAGTGCAGCCAATGCGCAGGAGAGATTGGCCGAGCAACAGGCAAACCGAATGACTGAAACGGCCATCGGCAACCAGCAGAGGGCGGCGCGCAATGCCTCCATGCGCATGGCCTCCGTGCGTGCAGATGCCGCAGTCTCAAACCTGGCGCCGGATGGCTCTGCCCACACCCGCGAGCTCGATATGGCCACGCGTTTGCAGGACGAGATTACCAACAATGCCAATGCCGCCCTCGACCGCGCTAATCAAACCCGCCAACAAGGGGCGCTGAACGCGTGGAATACACGCCAGGCAGCTGCTCAGGCCAAGGTTGGCTCCATGGCAGCGGGGCTCAACGTTGCAGGCTCCCTCTTTTCCGACATCGGGCGGCAGTTGAACTCCTGAAACACCGGAGGCGGAAATAAAAAAAAGCAAGTTCGCCCGGCTCGGCAATCGTACCCTTTACTCCGTCAATGAATTACAGGCCGTACTGCTTCAGGAGGGCGGCGGGGGAGGGATTGCGCCCCATGAAAGCGCGGAAGGAATCAGACATGGGGCGAGAAGCGGCGGGATTCAGGATAGCTTTACGATAAGCAGCACCTGTGGCGGCGTTGAGGATGCCCTCGCGCTCAAAGCGGCTGAAGGCATCCGCCGCCAGCACCTCCGACCACTTGTAGGTGTAAAAAGAAGCCGAGTAACCCTCAGTCATACAGTAGATAAAGTTGCGCATCTCGCACGGGGTGGGTACGGAATAGGGAAATTGCCACGGTGCAAGTAATTGTGCGGAGGCGGCATCTAAGGAGCGGCCGTGGAATTTCTCGCGATAATGGTGGTGCATCTCGAGGTCCAGCTTGGCAGCACAAAGCATACTCATATGGAATGTGATGGGGCCGGCAAAGCGTGAGGCAGCCAACTGCTCTGCAAGTTCCTTGGGCAGGGGCTCACCGGTTTCATGATGGAAGGCAAAGGTAGCCAAAGCCTCCGGTTGCCATATCCAATTTTCCTGCAACTGGCTGGGCATTTCCACAAAATCGCGCTCAGCATCCATGGCGGACTGCCCGCGCAACGCAGAGTGCCCCAGCAGCATGTGCATCATGTGCCCGAACTCGTGAAAGAGTACGTACAAATCCCCGTGGGAATACAGGTGCGGCTTACCTGGTCCCGGTGGCGGGGTCAGGTTTGCCACAATGGCAGCCAAGTGAGCCTCACCCTCGCCGCCGAAGCGTAACGGCATGCACCAGCCCATATCCCGCTTGCCCGGGCGCGGGTATAAATCCAGACAGCAATCACCTAAATGAGTTCCGTCTGCGGCATCATATACGGCAAATACGCGAACCGCGGGATGCCATACCTCACGCGCACCCTGCGGGCACTGCTCACCGGGTTTCAGACAAACAGCCGGCACCTCCGCAATGCGCAGGGAGTACATGTGCTCCCAAATGTCGAACATGCCACGCAGTACCTTTTCCGCCTGTAAGTAGGGAGTGATTTTTCCGGCATCGAAGCCACCGCCCGCGGCAGGGTTTTTGGCTGAAAAGAAGGCCTCATCCCAAGGATTGACGGAGGTAAGCTTGCGGCCGGCGCCCACGGATAAGCGCTCCAGCTCCGTTGCGACCCACGCCTCATACGCCGGGCGCGATTTCTCCAGCAACTCATCCACAAAGGCCAAAGCGTTTTCTCCGCTCCCCATCATCAACTGAGCTGCCTGCATATCAGCAAATGAGGCGTAGCCCAGCAGCTCCGCAAGCTCTTGCCGCAGCTCCAGAATACGCAGTATAATCGGTTCATTATCCAGCGCATAGGCCGTGCCGATGGAGTTGGCACCGTACCAGCATTGTTTGCGGGTTTTCTCAACCGTGCAGTGGGTTAGCACCGGCCGGGCGGGAGAATTGCTGAGGTTAATGAGCCAAGCGGGTTTATCCTCACTCCCGAAACCGGCCTCCAAGGCCGCTTGGCGGGCGGTGTTCATCCAGTCTTCGGGCATGCCGGCAAGTTGCTCGGGCTCGGTAATGACAAGCTGCCACACGCCGTTAGCATTGGCGAGGTTGGCAACATATTGCATGGAAAGCTGCTTAATTTCGCTATCGATGGCGGATTTGCGGGCCTGTTTATCCGGCGGGAGTCCGGTGCCGGAGGCTCGGAGGCGCGTCATGGTGCGCGCAATGAAATATTGCTCAGCCTCGGACAGGCTGCTGACCCACGGAGCAGAGGCTGCTGCCTGTAACACTTGCCACACGCGCTCTGCATGGGGGCGTGCGGATTCATACTCAGCCGTTTTGGCAATTACAGCCTCCTGCGCTTTCAGCCATTGTTCCCCGCCCACGGTGTGTAGCAGATGGTATAAGTAAGTTTGTGCTTGTTGCAGGTTTTCCTCTGCCTCATAATATGCCAGGAAGGTATTACGGAAGGTGGCATTCTCCGGGGTAACGGCTGCCAGCGCGGCAAAACGAGCTTTTGCTTGCTCACAGGCGGCATCTACATCTGCCAGTAGTTGCTGCGGAGTCATTTGCGACCACCGCGGTTGGGCATCCGTACGAAAAAACGGGTGGTTTTGTTGTGGCTGTGTTTGCGCTTCTTCCGCTGCCACCAGCGGCAGCATGCACAGCATCAATACGGCTACTAATACCCATTGTGTCCAAGGATGTAATCTCTCCGTCATACTCGCCTTTTATAGCACTCCTCCCCCTGCAATGTCAATCCCAATCACCTCGTCAATGAATAGGGATGTGCATGGAAATTATGGCTGAAGACAAGCGTTTAAGGTGCGGCGGAAGCCCGGCGCGTCAAAAATATCATTATGATCGCCGGGGAAAGTGAACACGCGCGGTTTGGAGGCAGTGAAGGCGCGGATGAGGGCATCTGTCGCGGAGGGAGGGACGATGGAATCATTCTCAGCCCGCAAAATGGAGACAGGGCATGTAATGCGGGGTGCGTAATCAACAGAGCGCCAAGAATCCAGCGGTAACAAACGCGGGATGAAGGGTACCATATGGCAAGCAACCTCGGTAATGCTGTCGAAGGGGCAAATAAGCACCAAGGCGGCCGGATTTTCCGCCGCTGCCACTTGGGTGGCTACTCCGCTGCCGAGGCTGAACCCCACCAGCACAACCGGTGTGGTTTCATCCCCCAACCGGCGGCGGGCGAGTTGCAGACAGTGGCGGGCGTCCTGTACGAGCAGGCGTTCGGAAGGGGTGCCCTCGCTGTTGCCGTAGCCACGGTAATTGAGCAAAAGATAGGAGCGAGAGGGGTCTGCTGCGGCAATATCCGCAAAGCTGCCGGCATTCATGGCATTGCCGCCGTACATGACGACCAGCGGTGTGCCTTTACCACGGTTGAAAAACCAGCCGCTCAACACGGTGCCGTCTTGGGCTTGGAATGTGGTGTGGTGGGCCTCGTGCTCATAGTCGGCATCCGGCATGGATAGGGTGCTGCCCGGGTACACCAGTGGTTGTACGCCACAGGCGCTCAGGGCATAAAGTGCTGCCAAGATGGGAACGAAAAGTAAAGAGTAGCTGAATTTTTTCATTGTCTGAGTTAATGTAGGAGGATACCCGCTTTTTTAGCGCAACGCTGTACTAAAGGCGTGAGGTGGAAGTTTTCCGTACCGCGCATGACCATGGGAGACGGTGGGCTGCCTTTGCGCCCCAGCAGTAATCCGCACAGCCAGTTCGTAAAACGTGCAAAGCGAATGCGTTTCATGTAGGCGCCGGCGCGTTTGATGCACTTGAGCGGCCCCTCGGGGTCTTCCACGGCAATGACCACGCCATCACACACCACGGCCGAATGCCCGATGCCGAGGCGCTCCAGCGCATGAGCCAGCAGCAGGGCATGGCGGGCGTCATCCTCAATATGGCCGGGGTTCTCCACCTTGATGCCGTCCTGCGGCATATTCATGCCGTGCAGGGTGATGTTATGCTTGTTGCAAAGCTCCAATACCTGTTGTTTTTGGAACAAAATGGTGCGGCCGGCTTCAAACACAATGTGGCGCACGCCGCAGCGCACGCAGTGCTCTATGGTGCGCAGCCCTAGGCAGGGAACATCGAAGCGCATGTCATGCCCGGGCTTTGTAACCTTGCATAGCGTAACGGGGCGCTCCTTGCTGCCTCCTCCGTTTTTGATGCACTCATTCGTGCCCTTGAACGCCTCTACACAAGTGACTTCCTGCCCGCAGACAATAAGACTCTGGCCGATGTCCAGGCGAGCAATTTCCCTGGCCAGGCACATGCCGTTGCGGGCTTCGGCAAGCTGTTCCGGCGTGGGGGGAGGCCCGGCCAAATGCCCCTCCGGCGGCAGTACCTCCTCCATAAAAGCGGTGGAGGGCAGCATGCGCATGCCGTGCTGTGCCACATAATCACATGCGGCCCCGAAAATGGTGTGCGCGTTGCGGCGGTCCAGCTGCGCCAGCAGGCGGCGCGCTGTGGCATCCGGCCACATGGTGTAGATGCACGCCGGCTTAATCTGCCCCGTCATGACGACGTGGGTCACGCCTTGTTCCAGGAAGAAATCCTTGGGACCTTCCACTGCCCCCACTCGGAACTTGCGGAAGGCATCACAAAGGGGGGGGATATCCTTACTGACTGCCCCGCGGAAGCCCGCTACCACCACGCGCATTCCGGCGCGTTTTGCTCCCTCAATCATCAGGCGCGGATACTCGCCCGCTCCGGCAAGTACGCCTAAAATATGCTTTTGAGGGTCAATGGATTCCATGGCCTGTTGGTTACAATACCTCCGGGTGCTCCAAGAAGTAGGCAATGCGCTGCATCAGGCGGCCGATGTCGCCGCCGTCCACAACTCGGTGGTCAAAGGAGGCTACAATCTGCGCCTGCTCTACGGGGATGAAGCACTCCACCTCATCGCTCCAGACCGGAGTTTTGACGACGGAACCGACGCCGAGGATAAGGCTCTCGCTCGGCAGTGGCATGGGGGAGGCAAAGGTGAGCCCGAACCCGCCGAAATTGGAAACCGTGGCAATGCCCCCGCCTACGTAGGTGGGATCCAGCTTGCGGTCGCGGGCTTGGGCTACTACCTTGTTGTACTCATCCACCAATTCCGTGAGGGTGCGCTCATTGACGTTGCGCATGACGGGCACCATCACACCGTCCGCCACCTGTACGGCTACGCCCAAATCAATGTTTTTGGGGGTCAGAATGCGCCCGCCTACCATGTAGCCGGCGCACTCGGGAGCCTCCGCCAAGGCTAAGGCTAAGGCGCGCAAAAAGTACAGCGTGACACCCGGCTTGCGGGGATGATTGCGGCGGTGCAACAGGATGGGGGCCATGTAAATGGGGCGTCCGGCGCTGGCGATGGGGCGGCGCCAGGTGCGCTGCATGCTGCTGGCTACACTGCGGCGCATGGGGGAGGCTTGGCGGGATGGCCAACCGTCCACGTAGTTGATGAAGTTCTCAAAGTCCTCAATGGTGATGCGACCGTTTGCGCCGGTACCGATGACGTATGCCAAGTCAGCCTCGGTAATGCAGAGCTCATCCATGCGGGCACGGATTCGGGGGGAAAGATAATGAGCTCCACGTATGCGGGCAGGCACCGGTAAGCCACGGCCTCCCGTGTCGATGGATGAGGGGGCGGCCTCCCGGTATTCCCCTTCCGTGCGGAAGTGGGCGCCATCCATTGCAGGTTTATCTGCCGATACCTTGTTAACCGAGGAAACGGCGGCTGCGGCTGAGACCTCATCCAAGGGCGTGGCACCGGTGCGTTCTACCTCCTCGTCCGTAGCTTCAATCAAGCCCATGACGGCCCCGACGGGCACGGTTTCGCCCTCGCAAACGCAAATGTTTTTCACCACACCGCCACAGGAAACGGTGACTGCCATAACGGCTTTGTTGGTTTCCACCTCAAACACCTCTTGGTCTTCCTGCACGGTGTCGCCGGGTTTCACCAGCAGTTGCATGATGGTGGCCTCGGCAATGGATTCCCCCAACTGGGGCATGAGTATAGGAACGGACGGCATTGTTTTTTACGCTTGAAGGTTGAGTTAAAGAGTGATGAGATAACGGACGGCAGCGGCTATGTCCTCGCTGTGCGGGCGGTGTGCTTTCCACAAATCCGGGTGGTATGGTACCGGGCTTTCCTTGGAGCTCAGGCGCAAGGGCGGAGCATCCAACAGGTGTAAACCCTCTGAGGCTACGCGCGCTACAACCTCGGCGGCCACTCCTCCCCACGGAAAATCCTCGCTCACCACCAGTAATCTGCCGGTGCGGGCTACGGAGGCCAAGATAGTGTCCGTGTCAATCGGTTTGACGGTGCGCAAATCCACCACCTCAATGTGGTAACCGCTTGTTGCGGATAACTCCTCAGCAGCTTTGAGGGCTTCCGGGACCATGGCGGAGTAGGTGACAACGGTGGCGTGGCGCCCCGGGCGCACGATGCGTGCACGGCCTATGGGCAGCGGTGCGGGGTCCAGCCAAGTGTCTGCCTTGAGCCAACGGTACAGGTACTTATGCTCCAAAAAGACGACGGGGTCCGGTATGGCTACGGCTTGCTTGAGCATGTAGTATGCATCTGCCACGGTGGCAGGCGCAAAAACGTGCACTCCCGGAAAGTGCGCAAACAGTGTCTCCACCATTTGGCTGTGGTAGGGACCACCACCCGGTGTGCCGCCGCAGGGCATGCGCAGCGTTACGTTCACCGGTACGCCGGTGCGGAAGTAGTGAGCTGCCGCATTGTTACACATTTGGTTGAGGGCCAGAATCCCGAAATCTGCAAACTGCATTTCCACAATGGGTTTCATGCCGCCGATGGCTGCCCCGATGGCTAAGCCCATGATGGCATCTTCCGCAATGGGCGCATTCCTGACACGCCCGGGGAAACGTTCCGCCAAGCCTTTGGTGGCCTTGAAGGCGCCGCCGAACACGCCGGAGACGTCCTCACCGTAAAGGAATACTTTGGAGTCCTCCTCCATAAGCTCAGCCATGGCTTGGTGTATGGCATCTATGTATGTTACGCTCATTTCTTGCTTGCAGTGCTTGAAAATGTGTTAATAACGAGAGGGTTTCCACGAGGTGGCGCTCCAATCTGTTTCGGAGGGCACGGGGGTGGGTTCCTTTTGTGCTTGTGCCATGCAGTGCTGAACCTCGGCAGCACACTCCTCTTGGATGGCTGCAAGCTCGGCCTCCGTGAGCCATCCGTGCTGTACCATTTGTCTGCGTGCTACGGCAAGCGGGTCGCGCTCCGCAAAGGCGGCCTTGAGCTCGGCCGGTATGTAGGTGGCGTCATCATGCTCACCATGCCCGCACATACGCAGGGTTTCAGCCACTACCCACTGCGGCCCCTCGCCGTTGCGGGCTGCCGTAATGGCGCGCTGCATGGTTGTGAGGGTTTGCACAAAGTCCGTGCCGTCACACTCATGCGTGGTAAAGCCGTAGCCTCGCCCGCGGTCTGTTAAGCTTTTACAGGCAAATTCCTGGCTGTTGGGCGTGGAGTAGGCGAATTGATTGTTGGTGACGACAATGACAATGGGCAGTTGCTCTACGGCAACTACGTTGCAGCCCTCATGGGTGGCTCCTACGGAGGTGGTGCCATCCCCGATGTTGAGGACGCCTACCATGCCGGAGTGTCCTTGCATGCGTTTGGCCATGATCATGCCGGCCACCACGGATACCATGGCGCCGAGGTGAGATATGGGGGCAGGCATGCCTTCCGCCGGTTTGCCCCAGTGGATGTTGCCATCGCGCCCGCGCATACAGCCGGAGGTGCTCCCCAAGTAACTGCGGGCGCTTTCCAGCACGCTCTCTCCCCAAGCGCAGCGTCCGGCTTGTTCGCGGATAAAGGGGTTGTAGACGTCCTGTCCCTTGTTCAGAAACACGGCTTCGCACGCCGCCACGGCCTCATGACCGCGCCCCAGAAACACGCCGCCGTACATTTTGCCGGCCTTGTACAGTGCGGAGAGCTTGGTATCGAACGCACGAGCCATTTCCATAGCGCGGTACGCTTTTACAGCTGTCTCCTTCATGTCATTTCCGTTCACGCGTTCATTATAACCTCATACACCATGCAAGGCAAGCAGTAATTACGCACCTACACGCAAAAAAAATCAGTGTGTTTTTGTGCTGTGGCAAGTCGGCGTTACTCGGATTTTTCAAAAATGAGACGGAAAGGCACGCGTTGCAGGGTGGGGCCATAGCCTCCGTGATTGGTGCATACAAATCTCCCTTCCACATACCCGTGCCACATTTTACCGTGTTGTTGCGTAAAGATAAGCTTGGCGGGATGGCTGCCGGGGGTAATTTTTTTCGCTGCTCCGTCATAACATTTGCAGGATAAAGTCTTCCTTGGGAGCCCAACACCCTAGCCCGGAAGGGGTGTGGGGAAGGACGGCAATGAGTCCGTCCCCACTTCCCAAAAAAAATCAGCATTTCTTGCAGGCGAGATGCTAATTTTCAGCAACTTGAGAATAAAATACTCAAAAAAAGGTTGCAAATGTTATGACGGAGTACCCTTTTTTACGGCAAGGTCAGTGTAAAAGGTACGCGGTTGAGTTTGGCATAATCATGCCCTCGGTTGGTACAAACCAGCTTGCCGACAATGTAGCCATGCAGTACCTTGCCTTGCTTTTTGGTGAAAACGAGCTTGGCAGGGTGATTTTCCGGGTCATCAGCGGATTCGGCATCCGCTGAGTACGTGGAACTCGTAAGGCTGTATTCATAAATGCGCTGACCTGCACCGAGAATCTCAATGTAATAGAAGAACAAATCCGCCTCTTTGCCACGGGCTTTGTAGGTATAGGAGCTGCGTTCCTCGGAGCCGGCGTAATAACATACGTCCGCATTTTCAAAGCTTACCGTGTGCGTGGTGTCCTCGTGGGTGAATTCAAGCTTTGCACCGGTCAGGGATTCGGGGGCAGCAACATCTTGGGAGCCGGCGAGTGCTTTGCCCGGTTTGCCTCCGGCAGCCTTGAGCAGCTTTTGCATCTGTGCGCGCTTCTTTTTATTGCTGTACGTGGCAGCTACATCAAGCGGTGTATCACCGGCTTTGTTCTGAGCATTGGCATGAATGCCCTTAGCTGCCAGCAATACACGCATGCATTCCGTTTGTCCGTTGGCAGCTGCTGTGTGTAAGGCAGTTGTGCCGCTTTCGTCGGCAGCGTTTACATCCACATCCGCTGCATTGACCAACAGCTCCAGTATTTGCTTATTACCACGCGCAGCGGCCTCTATGCACGGCGTGGTGCCGGCGGTGTCATCTTTGATGTTGACGTTAATGCCCGGCACTGCCAACAAATCCCGGACGTATGGCTCATTGCCGGCCCTTGCTGCCAGCCAAAGTGCGGGTTGGGTGCCATCTGTTTTGTTTGCATCAAACCCGGGTGCTGCCAGCAAAAGTTTGACACACTCACGGTATTTTTCATATTCTGCAGCATCTGCCGGAATATTTGCGCCGGAATTGGGATTAATGCCGGGTGCTGCAAGTAGCAGCCGTACGCACTCGGTGTGCGCGTTTGTTACTGCTAAGTACAGTGCCGTATGGGACTCCCCTTCAGGCACGGCGTTAACGTCCGCGCCTTCTTTCAAAAGCTTATCCAGCTCAGCTGCATTACCGGCTTTGGCTGCCTGCGTCAGCAGTTTCGGGAGCATGCGGGCGCGCTCCGCTGTCTTTTGAAGTTCCAGCTGTTTTTGTGCGTCCGTGCGTGCGGTACTCAGCGCGGTGTCCCAGTCCAGCAGCTTCAGCACGTGAGTATCTAACACGGCTTGCGGTACAAGCTCGCGGTCGAGGCAGAAATCGCGGATGGCGGTACGGAATGCAGCAGGTTCTGCCGGTAAGGCATCACATGCTTTGTGGATTTGCTCCGTCGAGAGTTTGTCGCTTTGCGTCTTGACAACAACACACTGCCCCCCGATGTCGTACATATGCTTGCGCAGCTCGGGTAATTCTTCCGTGCTTTTGCCGCTTATGTAGGCTGCTGCCGCCGGTGCTACCTCCGGCTGTGCTGCTACAAGCATGCCGTGCAATAAGGTGAGCTCGGTTATAAATGGTTTCAGGTCAGCCGTTTCTGTTGTTTCTGTGCGGGTGTCGGTCTCTGTTTTGCCGTTCCCGTCAAGCAGGCGTTCTGCTTCTGCATTTACGTCCAATATATTCAATTGCAGCGGAGCCTTCTTTTTATTGCTCGCTATCAGGAAGTAGCTGACGGTAGCTCCCGTTAATAATACGGCTGCTGATGCTGTGATGATGTAAAACAGCTTCCGCCGCCATATCGGTTGCTTTTCGGGCTTCCGAACGGGGGGCGCATCTGCGGCAGGCTCCGGCAGAGGATGGTATATGACCTCGTTGGGGGGCTCGGGGGCTCGTTGTGCTGTGTTTGCAGTCTCTCGCTTGTCAAAGATGGGTTCTATCTCGGCGGAGGGCGCTTCTTCCGGTGCTATTATTTCTATTTCGCCGGGAGGAGGGGTGGAAACGGAGGTGCGTGGCTCCATAGCCCTGGAGGACGGGGGTGGCGTGTCTGCCTGCAGGGCGGAGCACTCCGGCAGCGGTGTGGGCTGAGTAGAGCTTTTGCGCAGCGGTATGTACACGGTTCTCGCGTCCTTGCGCTCTGCGTTTGCAGCGGTTTCTCGGTTGCTCAGCATCACGGTGGGGGCTCCGCTCTCCGCGGAAGCGGCTTTTTCCGGTGGCAGTACGACGCGCGGTGGAACAACTGCCGGTGGCGTTATCTTGCCGGGTACCGGCGGCGGTGTGAGCCCTCTCGGTGCGGGACGCGGGGCAGGGGGGGCCGGTACGGATGGTGGTGTGTGTACATCGACTATGGCCACCTTTGCGGGTGTAATGGGCACAGCCGGTGCTGCGGGCGGGGTTGCCTCTGCGGGTGCTTCTCTTGGGGTAACATGGGGCACCGGGGTGGGGCTTACCTGCTCGCTTGTGTGTGTGCGGGCGGTAGCAGGCGCAGCAGTGGGTACAAAAGCGGGCAGCTTGCCTAGTTCTATCAGCCAATCCAGTGCGTTTTGCCAGCGTTGTTTGGTGCTTATTTGCAGCGCTTTATCGATTCCTGCCAAGAAATCCTGCGAGAATCGTCCCTTCAATTCTGCGCGTGTGCTGAGTGGGCGGTACGGGTCTTCCTCATGCAGTCTGTCCAAGGAATCCGGCATGCGGTCTCCCGTAATCAGGTAGTAACAGGTTGCTCCCAAGGCATAGAAATCCGTCCACGGCCCGAGGATGCCGCGGCTTGTTAATTGCTCTACAGCGGTGTATCCCGGGGTGCCTACCTTGGTTGCTGAATGTTCCGTGTCCAACTCCTTTGCCGTCCCGAAATCAATCAGCACCGGTGAGTTGTCTTCCCGCATCAGGATGTTGCCGGGCTTGATATCGCGGTGCAGCAAATTTTTGCCGTGCAAATACGCCAATGCATTGAGTAATGAACGCAGTATGGGCAACAGCCATGGCTCGTTTACCTCGCGCGGATGCGGCGCTACGCGGTGTAAATCCTGCCCGCCTATCCACGGCATGACGTAATACGCCGTCCCGAATACCTCGAACGCCTCCAGTACTCGCACAATGTTGGGATGGTGCAGGCGCGATAACATTCTCGCCTCTTCTAAAAAGCGGTAGAGTGTTTTAGCGAAGCTCTGATGACTCTCCGGGCTGCCGGTGGGTTCCACATTCAGGTTGGCGCTGTTGCGGTACGCACAGTGTGTCGGTAAATTTTCCTTGATAACGACTCGTTCTCCGCTCAACACATTCTCTGCCATGTAGGTGATGCCGAATCCGCCTTGCCCCAGCGTGCTGATGATTCGGTAGTGCCCCAATACCATTCCGGCGGGTAATGCTGCACCATGCGGAGTATTCTCTGTGTCGTGATTATGGCTCATGTGTGATGTGAAGGCGGATGTATCGGCTCTGTGTCTTGCAACGGTGGCCATTCTAACACACCGTGTATGGTGCGTCAAGGTTCGATTCCGACCTCCTCGCTTTTTCAGCGCGCGCCGGCGGCGCGGAGCATGGCGGCGCATTCGGAATGCCCGTTCTCAATAGCTCCGGCCAGGGGTGTGCCCCATATGTACTTCTTGTTTACATCAATCCCGGGAGCTGCCAACAGCATACGCACGCACTCCGTATGCCCGAGCATGGAGGCCACTATCAGCGGCGTAAGCCCATCCGCATCTGCCACATTTACATCCACCCCCGGTGCTGCCAACAGTACCTTTACACATGCTGTTTTCCCTTGGCAAGCCGCATAGAATAACGCTGTGCGCTGTAACTCTGCTCGGGCGTTCACATCCATCCCGGTATCCACCATGCGTTGCAATAACTCGACGTCTCCGTCACGAACAGCTATAATCATCTTCTCTGCATCCGTGTATGCTATCCGGCACGGATCACTGACTCTGCAGTCAAGCTCAGGGCTTTCTGCTACGGTCGGGGTGTCGGCATCTGTCTTTTGGTACAGACAGAATGCTGCGCTTACGAATGCAAGAAGTGTCAGTGCTGTGTGCTTGAGGTTCATGGCTTTGCTCTGTTTTGTGGTTATAATCGGTATCTTGTTACCTACATGACGGCTCTGCCTCTCATTTTGTTCGCTGCTTTTTTGAAAAATATTTTTTGCGCGCGCTGAGTTCTCAGCTTGCCGGCCTCGGCGCCTTGGCTCGGCGTAGCTCCGCAGGAGCGGAGACGGAGCAATCGTACCTTGTACCTCGTTAATCCAAAATGCTTGGGGGAGGTGGGTGGAATTTGAGCGTTTTTTTTGGTTATTGAGGCAATAGGCTATTTTTGGCTTGACAAGTCATGCCGGATTGGTAGGATTGAAAAGTCATATCTTGAGGTGGGCTGTCTTCACCTCCTTAACACTTACAATCAAACTGAAAAACACATGAAATTACATCTCCCCAAGCTGCTTCGTAAGGCGGTCATCGCGTGCATGACTGTTGTTACCGGGTTGACGACAACAGTGGGTGCCGGTGCTTTCATCGGCGGTGTTGCGCTGTTTGCGCTTAGCGGCCGGACGGCTCAGGCTGCGTACGATAGCACGACCGGCATTATTTCCGGCACGGATAATGAATCCCTGAAACTGAATGAACTTGCTATACCGGAGGGCAAAACCCTTACTTTCGAGATGGGAGTAGGCAATGCGGGTGGGAGCAACTGGTTCGGTGGTAGTCAGACATATGCGGCAGACATTATTCTGAACGGCGGGCCCGGGGGTAATACCGGCATGTGCATCAACAACGGTAACGGCAGTAGTGTTATCACTTTTTCCGGAAATGTGACCGGTGACGGTATCATCAGCAAGATTGGTCCGGGCACTGACATGAAAATAGAGTTCACCGGTGATGCCTCTGCGATGACCGGTGCCATCAAGCTTAATTCCACAGTCGCATTTACGCTTCGTTTTGCCGGTACAACGAATGGCACCGCCACAAAGGGTGTATCCGGTACGGGTGATATCACATTCTCCTCCGGCAATGATACCTTGGAGTATTCCTATGCAGCCTCCGAGACTCCTGTCTACGTTACCAACAAAATTTCTAAATCAGGCAGTGGCTCTTCCAAGATAAACCTGACCGGTGGAGCCGACTATGTCTTCACAAAAAACATCACCGTAACAGATTTAACGGTTAATGGAGGTAGTGTCGGGTTCACCTCAACGTGGACAACGCTCAATAAAGTGACGCTGAATGGTGATGTGGCAATCAGTGCTACTGTATTAAACTCCGGAGCAGACCGCACCGTCTTCAAGAATCTGACCTCCACCGGCCAACTGACCATAGGCGGGCAAGTAGTACTGAGCGGGACTATTACACTGTCCAAAACGGCCATCAACAACGGCACCGTTTACCTGTACCTGACGGACGGCGTGAGCATCGACCTCAGCAACCTGACTGCCGAGACGAGCGGCAGTGGCAAGGGGGCAACCGGTACCTACACCTTATTTACGGGAGGTAACGTGATAGGCGCGTCCGGTTTGGATGAGGAAACGGGTGGCTGGCTGACGGAAGTTAATTTGTCCGATTGCTCATCTGACGACATAGCGGCAATGCTGACGGGTGTAGAGACCTTGGGCAGAGAGTGGAGCTATGCAGACGGCAAGCTGACGTACACCATCACCTCCGTGGATTTGGTATGGAGCAGTGGCTCAACACTGGAGTGGAAGGTAGGCACGGAGTTTGACGGCGGTGCTGTGTTTGCTAACGGAGATAATGTCATCTTTGCGGAAGGGTTGGGGGATGTGACCGCCACTCTGACGGAAAATATAAAGGTAGGCAAGCTGACGATTAAAGGTGGTACGGATTTGTGCATAGCCGGCAGCGGTAAGGCAGATGTTGCGGGTTATGTGTTTGAGGAAGGCTCCGGGCTGACCATCGGTGAGGGCCAGGATGTAACCTGGGCTCCCCTCTCCGTAGAGGGTGCGCCTGCCACGCTGACGGTGCAGGGAACATTTACGGCTGATACCGGGCTCTTTAACAATACGGATATACATGTTGAGGGTGGCACCATGACCATTGCCGGCTGTAATCTTTCCGGAGATATTACCGTTTCTGACGGCGGTACGCTCAATATCAACAAGGGAGATGCCATTTCATACGGTTCAGAGCTTACCGTAACCGTGGATGGGGGTACCCTCAGCACCGGCGCTAACCGACTTACAGTGGGTGCCGGTAACAAGTATGTGCTGAAGAACGGTACTGTGGTAGGTACCGGTGATGGCTATGGTGTGTTGGATTTCTACCAGAACGAGGGTGTGTTGGAGTCCTCCGGCACTTCTGCACTCAATGGGCAGCTGCGTTTTCGTAATGCCGGCGAGACCACGGAAATAAAGGTAACGGATGGTGAGCTTTCCATTAACAATGGTGCCTGGGGTGGCGGTACGCTCCTCAAGACCGGTGAGGGCATTCTTACCATTAACCAAGCGGTTTCTCACGGTGCCACGATCCTTAGGGAAGGCACGCTGAAGCTTGTGGCCACCGGTACGGTTTCCGGCGGTACCCCTCTGACAATGGAGGGAGGCACATTGGTTGTTGATACGCAAAACGCTACAACGATTGCCGGTATCAGCGGTACGGGCTCCGTAACGGTAGCTGCTACCGCCGTGGGTGCCGGCATCGACACGATCACGGATTTCAGCGGCACCATTACCGTGGCAGAAGGCGCTGAGCTTGCCTTGGGCGTTGTGAATCTTGCAGCGGGTAAAAATGTAACGGTGAGCGGGGCTGTGGGCGCACTTCCCTCTTTCATCAAAACCGGTGAGGGGCAGCTTACGCTGGAGGTGCTTAATGTGGATGGCGTCTTCAACATGAATGGCCACACGGCACTGAGCGTGACCAACTTCAATATCGGTTCCGATGCCGAATTGGTGTACGGTGCAGGTGATGTGCTGGAGATTGGTTCCGTGACGGATGCAGTTAAGCTTAACGTGTACGGCGTAGCGGATTCTTTGGCAGAGGGTATCAATACCGGTATTACGTTGGCAGAGGGGCAGAGTGCGGATGACCTCAAGGCATTGCTGACGGTGGACGCCGTGGATTCCTTTACGCTCACCGTTAAGGATGGCTTGGTATGGCTTGCTTCTACATCCGAGGTAAAGTCCGACTGGGATATTAACTGGGGCGCAGAGTTAGCACTTGCTCCTTCCACTGTAACCGAGGGCGCCATCGGTACTCTTGCAGCCGGAACTGATGGTACTCTGAAGCTTTATGACCTTTACGGCAATACCACCTACACTCCGTCTGAGGGCGTTGTGGCCATCTCCCTTACCGGGGAGGGTGACGCCAATGCCATCGTATTCGGCGGTAATGATGCCCATACGGATAATGCCGTAGGCACCGTGAAGACAAACGTGTGGATTGAAGCCAATGAAGGTACCTATAAGGCCATTGTCGGTGGTAACTACGCCAATAACTGGAACAGTGGTTCCCGTGCGGATTTTGTAGGTAACACACACATTAAGATTGACGGTGCAACCGTCGGTACGGTGATGGGTGGTAACTATAAGGACGGCAAAGGTGCCTTGTTTACAGGTAATTCCTATATTTCTGTGTTCAGTGGCAGCGTGACCGGTGCTATCGTCGGTGCAGGGGTGATGACTCACAATGATTCCCCGAAGTTCATTGGTGACACCAATATCTTTGTATATACCGCACTCGAGGGTGGGTCCTCTAAGTTGCATAGTGAACCTGCGGATATGGTAATCGGTGGTTTTGCTTGGGGTACGAATGCTGCCGGTACATACACAGTGGACGGTAATACCAATATTACCATTGATTTGACGGGTTACACCGGTGAGGCTACCTTTGGTAAGCATATTGTGGGCGGTGGTTACGGTGGTTCCGGATGGCAAGGCGGCTTGCAGAGCCACGTTGTCACGGGCAGCACCAATATTAAAATGGATCTCGGAACGGCCTCCATGGGCACGGGTATCAAGGTTGTTGGCGGTAACTGGAATGACGCCGGTGGTACGGATATCGGCAGCACCAACATAACGGTGCTGAGCGGTACCTTCGGTTCTCCGATTGTGGGTGGTTCATGGATTGCTGAGCGTGATACCAACCACAAGATTGGCCAAACAAACATCAATATCAGTGGCGGTGCCGTTAAGGGTAATGTTTTTGGTGCACACCGCGTGGCCGGTGGCTCCCCGACTCTCATCGTCGGTGATGTGACCATTCTGATAAATGGAGATGCTGCCGTTTCCGGTGATATTCACGGTGGTAACTGTATCGAGACTCAAAATGAAAACGGCGTTACCGCTTCCATTGACTCCGTTACTATCACGCTGGACGAGGACGCTACCGTGACAGGTGATATCATCGGTGGTAACTTCTGTGCTCGCAATAACAATTCCAATTCCACCTCCATTAAGACGGAGGAGGTAGTCATCAACCTCAATGATGGCTCTATGAAGGGAAGTGTGTATGCCGGTGGTTATTGCTCCGGTAATGCCGTGCAGACGATTGGTGCCGCTACGGTAAACATTTCCTCCACAGTGGAACTTGCAGCCGGTGAAATTATCTCCGGTGGTTTTGCCGGTGACAACGCCTCTGTCGGTGTCATTACGACTCAATCCACCCTTGGACTTGCGGATGCCGTTGAGTACACCAACATGGCCGGAGTCAACTTTATGGATTTCAACGCTGTGAGCCTCGGTGAAGGTACTAAGGTGACCTTTGCCACCTTCGGTGCGCTCAATAAGGAACTCACGGTGTCCGGTAAGGGTACCATGACGGTGGCTAATGCATCCATGGCATTGGACAAGCTCACGCTCTCCGGAGCTACGCTGAAGACGGATTTCGGCATCACCTCAACCGCAGCGCTTACCCTTAAGATTACCGAACCCTCACAGCTCATCAGTCGTGCCGGTAAGGATCTGACTCTGGCCGCACTGGATATCGACATGACCGGTGCCACCACCGGCACGCCGTATGTGGACATTGACGGTGAGCTGAAGAGCCTCTCCAAGGTGAATGTGAACCTGACGGGAGTCTCCTCCGTGGCACCGGGTGAGTACGTGCTGGTGAAAGCCGCCGACATGGGGTTGACGGCGGATGATTTGGTATCCACTTTTGATACGGAAGCCCCGGAGGGCATGGAGTACGTGGTGGAGATAGTCGGCAACAACCTTGTATTCCGCAGCTCTTTCCTCAGCGATTGGGTATGGGAGGGCACAACCGATGGCGAGACCAACGTGTGGGCAGACAATGCCGATGGCTGGAAGGCTGATGGCGATGGCCTTACACCCAATGGTCAGGATGTGTACTTCACCGCAGCCGGTGCCGGTGAGGTGGTGGTCAGCGGTGAGGTAACGCCCGCCAATGTCAACATTACCGGTGGCGAGTACACCTTCACCGCTGCGGATGCTGATTCCGGCATCAAGCTCGGTACGGATGGAGTGATGAGCATCAGCGCCGGAGTGGTGGTCAACATG
>JAFQDN010000092.1 GCA_017415995.1 Akkermansia sp.
GAAGGCAGAAAAACAAAAAGAGAACCCCGTGAGGGGTGGCATAATGGGAGGAGTTAATATACACGAGGAATGTTTATCGTGGCCTACATGCCGATTTGAGAATAAAAAGCTGCAATTCAATGCCGTGCATTATGCCACCCCTACCGGGGTTCGCATCTACTTTGATACATCACCCGGGGTTGCGTGGCTTCGCCACTCCACCACCGGGCTACCCTATACCGCCTCTAGGCGGGGCTCACGTCTTCGCTGCTGTGCAGCTACGCCGAGGCTGGTAATTCGGCTTTGCATACGCTCGTTCCCCGCGCGCAACGCGCGCCGAATTGAAAGCCCCCATGGGGCGATAGATCAATAGCCGGGGGTGAGCCCGCGTCAGTGGGCGTGGCCCCCGGTAAAGCAGAAAAAGACACCGGAGCCCCGATAGTGGGCGACAGAGGCCACGGCTACAATACATCGCGATGCTTTCTGCCGCCCACTACGGGGCTTTAATTAAATTCCCATGCGTACCGGGGGTTGCGCCCTCCCAAGGTCGGGCTTACCCCCGGCTATGATTCCGGCGCCCCAAGGGGGCTTCCGTCTTCGTGGCTGTGCGCTACGCCGAGGCCGGTAATTCGGCTTTGCAGACGCTCCGCGCCCCCGCGCGCAACGCGCGGCGAATTCGGAGCCCCCGTGGGGCGATAGATCAATAGCCGGGGGTAAGCCCGTGTTAGCGGGCGTGACCCCCGGTAGAACAGAAAAAGACACCGGAGCCCCGATAGTGGGCGACAGAGGCCACGGATACAATACATCGCGATGCTTTCTGTCGCCCCTCACCGGGGCTTTAATTAATTCTCCGTGCGTACCGGGGGGCGCGCCCTCCCAAGGTCGGGCTTACCCCCGGCTATGATTCCGGGCCCCTCCGGGGCTCCCGTCTTCGCGGCTGCGCAGCTACGCCGAGGCCGGTAATTCGGCTTTGCAGACGCTCGTTCCCCGCGCGCAACGCGCGCCGAATTCAGAGCCCCCGTGGGGCGATAGATCAATTAGCGTGCCATATTTCCGACTATTTTGGTATATTTTTTTACATTTTCGGATTTTTTGGCTTGATTTTGCGGAAGGAATTGCTAGACTTCGGACAAGCGTTAGCGTTACTCACTCTTTCTCACAATAGAAAAACGTCAGCATGAAACGGACACTTTTTCTCACAGCACTCATGGCCTGCTGCACAGCAGGCGTATACGGCGCCACATACACCGACCTCACGAAGTCTTGGTGTGATGAAGAAAACAACGTGATATATGATGGACAGGGGTATTTTGCAGTAGCATCTGCCGCGAACACATCCGTTGGGCTGACGATAAACCTAGCCTCACTGGTGAGCTACGTGAACTCAAATGATTACGCGGGTAGCTCCTACATGCTGCTGTGGGAAAACAGCATACAGAATTACGGATTGGGAGACAATGCCGACACGGCAACAGCCACCCCGAACAGAGTGCCGACCATCTCCGGCTACACGAGCAGCGCCTGGAATGCAGGCAGCAATTACATTTCCTACGACACGCTCAGCAAATATGCCGATAAGACGACCGGATGCGTAACGCTGAATATTACCAACAGCACAAGTGACGGAGTTACCGTAACAGCTACTGATGCAGACGGTACGACAGGAACGCTTTACACGGCCGGGGCTCTCAGGTATGGCAGCATGTCGGCAGTGACAGGCTATTACGTGAACCTGAACTATGTGACGGCGGTGACGCTGAACACGAAATCCACCTTGGATACAGCCCCCTACGTGCAACCGGTGGATTACAGCCAAGCCTTTGTAAGCGCCCGCACGGGGACAACAAGCCTGAGCAGTGACAGCATTGGCCGCGTTACCTTTTTGGGAGACTCCATCACGCACGGCGTGAACGACCAGAGCTACCGCTGGCAATTCTTTAAGATACTGACGGATAACGGCATCGAAAACCAACTGGCAGGGCCGCGATCGGGCTATTTCAACACACCGGGGCACACGGAAGATGCGGGCAGCAGCTACGGCGGAGCAAAGTTTGCCAATGTTCACTTAGCACAGGCAAGCGGACGCACCCACAACATCATCAGCGGCAGCACCAATGTGACGATTGACGGCACAACATACACCTCGGGCGTGAACTATGGCGGGCATTCCACAGCATCCACAGCGGAGGACTACGACAGCAACACGTGGATTTGCATGATGGGGACGAATGACATGCTCTCCGACTCAGGCTCGACCACCACCGACTACTGCAATAAGATGGCCAAAATGCTGGGAGGCACGGTAAGCTACTCAGCGGAGGCCGGCTACACGTGGACTGCGGACAGCACGGACTGGGGCACCATGGGCACCATTGTAAGCGATGTACACGGTGAGGGTGATACCTTCTATATGCTTTCCATCACCCCGTGGACGACGCACGGCAACAGCAATGCCGAAAGCTTCCACTTCGGTGCACAGGAGTTCAACCGCAATCTGGAGGCTTGGACGGAGGCGTATTCCACCGCGACGGGCAAAAATGTGGTGTATGTGGATGTAACGCGCGGCATGGTGGACAAGACCTCGGAGGTTTCATTCTACAGCCCGGGAGAATTCTTCAACAACCCGGGCTCCGACGGCTTGCACCCGAATGACCAGGGCTCGCTCATCATGGCAGGGAATTTGGCACGCGCCATGGGCATAGGCGGGCGTACGGCGGGCTTGGCACGCCAAGGGACGTCCGGCTGGAACAGCACAAGCGTGGGTGCCAACGGCACGATTGTGACGGGCAGATCCTACCTTGTAGCGGAAAACGCCTTTACGATGAGTGAGGGCTACACGGTGGATTTGAGCGCTGAGTACGGAGACGGTGCCACGGGAGGCTGGCTGGACAGCACGAATGCGCTGAGCATCTCGCTGGGTGACGGAACGAACAGCGGCACACTGAACCTGAGCGAGGGCTACATTATGTGGGGGAGTGAGGTGTTGTTCTGTGCGGATACGTCCACCCTCAGCACGGAGGGGAACCTGCGCATTGCCTGGCACAACGGAAATGAGGGAGATAATGTGCTGAGCGGGTATTATGTGTGGCTGGGTGACATGCTCATCGGCCAAGGGTTGGATGCCACAACCGGTGAGGGTCTGAATGGCATTGTCATTACTGCAACCGGAGCCAACGGCAGCATCAGTAACCTGACGTGGACGGACACCGCCTACGCGCCGACCACGGAGTTTACGACCTCCACCGAGTACGCCTACACCACAACGCAGGATGCGGCAAGCGTGACGGGCACAGTGCAAAATACCGTGACCATTATGCCGGAGGCAGAGCGCACGAATACGGCTGCCGAAAGCGGCATCAGCTACTCCGGAATTACCGGAACGAAAGCAACTGAAGGCCAGATTTTGGTAGGTACGGCTACGGACACCGGCACCACTATTGTGCTGAGCTCCGGCGCGGGGTGGACCGGCATGACCAATACCGCTACCACGGGCGACATCAATGTACAGGTAACGGGTACAACCACATACACTGTGTTCGGTGCCATGAACAATGCCAAAGCCGGAACACTGACGCTGGAGGTGGTGGCAGGTGCCTCGGTTGGTGATGGATTATACGATGGGCAAACCGGAGCCATAGCGGGCTCCTACGGTGGCGGCAGTGCAAAGGCATTCCGGGTGTACATACACGGTGGCGAGGTGAACGGCGATATTGTGGGCGGCGCCATCCATGGCTCCGGCAGCATCGGGGAGGCCAACATCGTCATCAATGACGGGTTGGTGAAAAACATCATCGGTGGCTCCAAAACAGCCGGAACGGTGGGCAAGGCAAGTATTGTGGTTAACGGAGGCACGGTGAACGGCTCCATCAATGCCGGTGGTAATGCCGGAACGGTAGGCGACACGGATGTGACCATCAACGGCGGCGTGATTTTGGGTGATATTACCAAAGGTACCGCCACCCGCACGGAGGGTGCTAAGGCTACGGTAACGGTGGAGGGTACCAAGGCGTACATCGGCGGTGATATTACAGCGGATGAGGTAACATTCCGCAACGTCAAGGATTCCGGGTACTCGGACGGTTTTGACCGCTACAGCGGCACCGTGACGGCGGACAAGCTGACCCTGGATAATGTGAGCACGGATGTGCTGGCCACGCTCACGGTGAAGGCCATTGAGGTCATTAACAGCTCTCAGACAAGTGTTGTGCTGGGAGATACGGCCAATCTGGCAACACTGACGCTGGACTCGGACACGGTGTTCAGCGCCTACAAAGCAGCAGATGCCCGCAACAATGAGACTGCGCATGAAACGACCATCACCGTGGGAACCCTGACCGCCGGAACCGGTGCTACGCTTAACGCTAACTTGGTATTCACGGCAGGCTCAACACTGGCGCTGTCCGGCACCTTGACCATGGGCAGCGATGTGGCGCTGCAATCCGGCATGGCGCTGGAGTTGTCCGATGCGCTGTTGGAGGCGTTGTACGGCGGCACTGCCATTGATATCTTTACCGGGGTGGATGCCCTGACGCTGGATGGCGAGCAGATAACGGATGGATACTCCGGGAATGCGGACGGTGTATTCTCCGGGTTGAGCCAAGATTACACCTACACGATGGCGTTCAATAACGGGGTTGTTTCCTTGAGCGCCGGAATGGTTCCGGAACCCACCACCGCCACGCTCAGCCTGCTGGCTCTCGCGGCTCTGGCGGCAAGAAGAAGAAGAAGGTAATTCCTGCGCTAAGCCCCGCCAGAGGAGACAGAACGGCGGACGTGCAATGGTGCCGTGCTTTCCTGTCGCTCACTACGGGGCCCTGAAATTGCGACACTAAAAATCAATTTTGCTTGCATGGAGGGTGAGGATAGTGCATAATAAGCGCATGCCACGGATTTGCGCAATATTCACACACTTTGCCAGTGCTGGGCGAACGCTCACCTGTCTGAGGCACTTGGGTGCGCAAACACGGCAACCGGAGAAAGTGCTCATCATTAATAACAGCACGGCAGATGATGCTGTATTACCGGCGGCACGTAAGCTGGCCGAGGAAGTGCTGGCACCGGGGGCACTGGAGGTGCTGCAAATGGAGAGCAACTTGGGGAATGCCGGAGGATGCTCCCACGGCATACAATATGCTTTTGCCGAACTGAAGGCAGATTACGTGTGGGTGTTGGATGACGACTCCTGGCCCCGCCCGGAAAGCTTGGAGCAGTTGCTGGCGGTGGATGTACCGGAGGACACGGTGCGCATGAGCATGGTGATTGACCCGACAAAGGGAGACGAGCTCAGCTGGCCACTGACCATTGTGACCGGCAATGAAAACAAGCCTTGGAAAAACGTAACCACCCGAGCAGAACTGCCGGAAGGCAACGAGATACCGAGCAGAGGAGGCTGGCTGGGGGCGCTGTACCCACGGGAGGCTTGGCTGCGCGCCGGAGTACCCACGCCGGAGTTATTTATACGTGGCGAGGATGAGGAATACCCTTGGAAAGTGCGCGCGGCGGGGTTCAGATTCATAACGGTGGCAGCCTCGCCGCTGGAGCATCCGTCTGCCCGTATACCGATGATACACTACACGCACGGGGCACACTCATTCTTTTATGAGCCGGGCTTGCCTGAGAGTAGGCAGTACTACAAGGTGCGCAACTGGGCCTGGCTGCAAAGGCTGAAGCACCCCGGCAATTACCTGCGCCGCTTAGCAGCCTGCGGATTCTACATCATCCTGACGCTGCGTGCCATGATACACACGGATGAGGTGAGCGTGCGCAAGATATACACCCTTTTCCGCGCGTTACATAACGGATTTTACGGCAAACTCAGGCCGTATTGAGCAGAAAGCAGCAGTTAAGACCGCACAGGGATGAAGATTTTACTCAGCCTGACAGACCAGAGTTTCCGAGCCACAAAATCGGTGGGTATTTTCAATGTATCCATGGGATTGGCACGCGGACTGATGGAGTGCACCGGCGTGCGTGAGCTGCATATTTTGGGGAATGATGAGTGTGCAGAGGCGTTCCGCGCCCCCCTGCCCGCCCATGTGCACCTGCACCTCACGGATAAGGCGGTGCCGCGCCGATTCGGCCGCATCTGGTGGGACCAGTTCGGGCTGCACGCAGCCATACGCCGTATAGCACCGGATTGGGCGATACTGCCGAAGGGATTTCCGCCGTTTTTCCCCTGCGTGGGGCGCACCAAGCTGGCTTGCTACGTGCATGATGTGATTTGGGAGTACTACGCAGAGCTCAGCAAGCAAGGCAAAAACCCCTTTCCGTGGTATGAGAATATTTACTTCCGCATGCTGGGCAAACGCGCGCTGAGCAAGTCGGATTTGGTGCTGACGTCCACACAATTCAACGCGGAACGGTTTGCAGCGCACTGTAGCGAGGTGCGGACGGCAGTGGTGGGAATCGGGTTTGATACTCCGGCAACGGGTGTGAGCGCCACGAGAGGGAATGACGTGCTGTTTTACGCCTCCGGGTTTCCGCACAAGCTCACCGCCTTGGGTGTGCAACGGCTGCAGCGCTGGCTGGAGCAACGCACAGATGCCACCGCTGTACGCATCCACATGATAGGCAAACTCCCGCAGGGAGTTGAGCCGACGGGCGACAACTGGGTGCGCCACGGCCGCCTGCCGCAGGAAGAACTGCACCGACTCATGACCCAACGGTGCCGCGTTGCCGTCTATTTTTCCGCCTACGAGGGATTCGGGATGCCCCCGGTGGAGAGCCTGCGCGCCGGCCTCCCCTGCGTGGCGTCCGATATTCCGCCCATCCGTGAAAATATACCGGAGCAGTACCTTTTCCGTAACGAGGATGAGGCGGACTTCATCCGCACCATGAACCGCGCTTACGATAGCACGGAGCCCGTGCAGTGCCCCACCTACCCCACCTGGGCAGAGGTAGCACAGCGCGTAGTGCGCGCCATGCAAGAGGCAAAATAACCCGCCCCGGCGTAGTAAGCGAGCGTAGCGAGACGCGAAGCCGGGAACTGAATGTGAATCACGCGGGCATGTGCCCGCCGCATTTTGAACCTGCGTCAGCGGGTGGCCTACCTTAGCCTAGGGCGTAAGCCCTAGGTTATGAACAAATAAGCAAATCCGAACCCGCAGCCGGTCGAGGCTTGCCGAGACGGTATGCGGGTGGCATAACCCACATCGGAGCACGTGAGTGCGACGCAAAAGCCGTACTCTTTGTCTCATTCAGTTGATCAATCTCTTGCTAATTCAATTTTTGCATGTTAGAGTATACAGAGTAGTAGCTCAAACACATGGGAAACACATATACGAATGTTGCCGTGCATATCATTTTTCATACGAAAAATGGTTGTCCGAAGATAGAGGAGCCAGATTTGCCTGAACTGTTTCGATACATAGGAGGCGTTATTAAAACAATGACCGGAGTAGCATATATTGTCGGAGGTCGCCCGGACCATGTTCATGTTTTAACCTTGTTGCCATCTTCGATAAGCCTAGCCGATTTTGTGCGTACAATCAAAGCAAATTCCAGCCGTCGGATTAAAGAAATCAATCCTTATTACGAGAAATTTGCGTGGCAAAGAGGTTTTGGCGCATTCGCTGTTAGTCAATCAAATAAAGGTGCAGTTATTGAGTATATTACGAACCAAAAGGAGCATCATAGATACAAAAGCGCCCATGAGGAATTCCTGCAATTTCTTGAGAAAAATGGGTTACTCATGCCGGAGAAACCTCGGATAAACGACGCTGAAAATTAGGGTTATGCCACCCGCATACCGTCTCGGCAAGCCTCGACAGGCTGCGGGTTCTGGGTGTCTTTTTCTTTCGTTACCTAGGGCTTACGCCCTAGGCTAAGTTAGGTCACCCGCCGGCGCGGGTTCAAAATTCGGCGGGCATTCGCCCGCAATTGTTCCACGCAAACATCCGATTGGGGAGTTTCCAAAGCTTGCCGACGCATAAAAAAATCACAAAAAATGCTGAAATTTCAAATTTTGTCTTTACAAATGAAAATAAGCAGGTATAATGAGCGTCCCGACGCATAAGCTTCGCGGTCGAAACATCTTATTAACACACAAACACACAGAGAATCATGAAAGTTCTTTCCTCACTCGCCTCCATGAAGCGCCGCCACGCTGATTGTCAGATCGTGAAGCGCAAGGGCACCCTCTACGTCATCTGCAAGAGCAACCCGAAGTTCAAGGCTCGCCAAGGCACGACCGCCGGCACTCGCCTGAGCAAGAAGGGTGTGAAGTAAAGCCCTGCGCGGAGGCATCCGCAACCAGAGAAAAGGAGACCGGTGTGTTGGTGACCCCGGTCCTTTTTTTTGGTGTGAAAAGCCCCACCCCACCACCGAAAACCCACAGCAAAAAGATGAGCGACAAAGTCAGAACGCGGATATTCCGGATAGGCGATTTCCACTTTGACAACGGAGAAACACTGCCTAACATACAGCTGGCGTACGAGACGTACGGCACGCTGAACGCCGATAAAAGCAACGCGATTTTGCTCTTTCACGCTCTGACCGGCAGCCACCACGCCCACGGCTACAATGATGAATTGCCGGAAGCCGGCAGCTTTTGGCAACCGGAAAACTACGAGGGGTGGTGGGACCGCATGATAGGCCCGGGCAAACCGCTGGATACAGAGCGCTACTTTATTGTATGCGTGAACTTTTTGGGGAGTTGCTACGGCAGCAGTGGACCTACGGATACGGCGCCGGATGGCGAGCCGTGGGGCAGCCGTTTTCCGCTGGTGAATGCCAATGACCAAGCGCGCGCCCAGATTCAGCTTTTCGACAGCATGGGGATTGAGCGTTTTGCACTGGTGGGGCCCAGTGTGGGAGGCATGCTTACACTGGCATTCACGAATCTGTACCCGGAGCGCGTGCGCAGCGTCATCATCATCGGGGCAGATTGCAAGCCCCCCATCGAGCACAAGCTGAGCGGGTTCGAGCAGTTCTGTGCCATTGAAATGGATGAAAAATACCGATGCGGGCGCTACCCGCTGAGTGACCCACCCCTGCGAGGGGTGGCATTGGCACGCATCATTTGCCACAAGCTTTTTGTGTACCAACGAGGGCTGGAAAAACGCGCACGCAAGGGATGTTCCCCGGACCGCAAGGGACTGCTCACGTGGTTTACCCCTGCCCTGAGCACCCAAAGCTACATGCTCCACCAAGGCACCAAGTTTGCCAAACGATTTGACGCCAATGCCTACATCCGCATTATTAACATGTGGGTAAGCTTTGACTTGGAAGCCCTTACAGGACGCAGCACGGATGCCGTATTCCGCCGTTTTGCGGAACACGGCATCCCCTTTATGCTCTTTTCCATCAGCACGGACTGCTGCTTCACCCCGCGCGGAATCTCCGCTTTCCACCGCAGACTGGTCAAAAACGGTGTGCAGGCACAGTACAAGTGCATTCACTCCCAAAAAGGGCACGATTCTTTCCTGCTGGAGCCTGAACTCTATGAGCAGGAGCTCAAAAAATACCTCTGAGCAAATTGTGACTTTGCAGCAGAGCAACGCAAATTCCCGCACATCATGCGGGAAATAGGGAGGCACTTTGTAAGCAGAGAAGGGCAAATTTTGAAAAAAACGAGATTTCAGCTTGCAAGGGGAGGGAAATCATGCTATAAGTAAGGAGTCAACAGAACGTAAATTCTCATGAAAATTCGCACTATTAAACGCAAAAAAGGCTTTACGCTTATTGAGTTGCTGGTTGTGATTGCCATTATGGTAACACTTGCCGGCGTGGGCTATCCCGTCATCACCAGCATGATTGTAGCAGGTGACCGCCAAGCAGCCAGTGAGAACCTGAAGCAAATCGGCACAGCGTTGCAGACTTTCAAGACGGACATCAAGAGCTATCCGAGTGACGCCACGGCCAAGCATCCGCGCTTGGCTCGCACGGCTGAAAAGCACGGCGAAGTTACCGGCACAACCTCTAATCCCTACTTCCGCCAGCTCTTCTACAAGGCCAAGGGTGGCGTAACGGAGGAAAACTTCTATGCCGCGCTTCCGAACATGGTGAAGGGCGACAACAACACCGGCGTGGGTGAGACCCTGAAACCGGGCGAATGCGCATTCTCCTACGTCATGCTCAAGCCCGCAGACACAGCCGCCGCCACCACCGGCAAGGCTAAGGGAGGCAAGAACAAGAAGGCTGCTGCCCCGGTAGAGGAAAGCGCCTACCGCCCGGTAACCGGTGGTCCCATCGCATTCTGCGGTACCACCATCAATGCTGAGCCCATCCCCATGGCTGATGCCACCTTCGACCTTGCAACCTTCAAGGGCTACGCCTACGCCGTAACAACGGACGGCAGCATCGTGACCATGGAAGAAGAAGCCATGCTGGAGCCCATTGAGGGCGATGACGCCATCGGTCGATTCATCTCCGGCATGGAGCCCTTCCCCAAGAGGGACGGTGTAAGCACTATCGATAACGCCGTGCTCTTCTCACCGGAGCCCATGCAATAAAGCACTCCGCGACAACACAATTCATCAAATATCCCCGCATTGCATAACGCAGTGCGGGGATATTTGTGTTAGTCTCTGCCCCTCATCCTCAATCTTCCTACTTGCCTCAGGTCAGCGGGAGGCTGCAATTACGGAGAGTAGCCAAGCGCTGCAACACCTCCTCAATAACGTTATCCGGGCAGGACGCCCCGGCCGTAACACCGATACGGAGCGTGTAAGTAAGATCCGCCACCACGGGGGGGAGCTCTTGCGTGCGTTCCTCGCGAGCGGTGAGGTCAAAGGCGCGAACGCGGTGAAGATCCGTCAGGCACTCTGCCGAGCGCACAAAAAACGTGGGCAAGCATCGCGCAGCCATGTGGGCCAAATGAGTAGTATTGGAGCTATTGTACCCACCGATAATGAACATAGCATCCAACGGGCGCCCCAGCAGCTCGAAGAGCGCATTCTGGCGGTCTTGAGTAGCCCCGCAAATGGTATCAAACACATGGAAGCGGGCATCGGAGCCGTCGCGCTCTTGCACGGTGGAGCGGAGCATTTGCTGAATACGGGCAGTCTCGCTCTTGAGCATGGTTGTTTGATTAGCCATGCCAATTTCTGCCAAATGCACGTCCGGGTCAAACCCGGCGGAGCAGCTCTGCGCAAAATGAGCCATAAACTGAGCCTTATCTCCTCGGCCGAGCATGTACTCCGAGAGCATGGTGGCATCTTTTTCAGAAAAAATGATGATGTAATTACCCATGCCATCTTCCCCCAAGCTTTGAGAAGCAGTGGCCATGCTTTCCTCATGGCGGGCTTTGCCATGAATTACGCTGGTAACGCCCATTTTAGCGTAGGAGCGCACGCGCGTCCACACCTTCATGACGTTACCGCAGGTAGAGTCCACCAACTGCACCCCTTTGTTTTCCAAACGGCGGCGCAGCTGCACCGGAACACCGAATGCGGGAATAATAACCACGTCATCTTCCGTCAGGGCATCATAAGCGGGGGCATCCGGGAGGAAAGGCAAGTGCAACAAGCCCATAGCATCCAAACGGGCATTGACTGTGGGGTTGTGAATAATCTCGCCGATAAGCCAAATGCGCTTGCCGGCAAACATGTGGCATGTGGCGTAGGCAATCTCGATAGCGCGGCGAACACCATCACAAAACCCGAAGGATGAGGCCAGATGCACCTCCAAGCCCGGCAGGGAGAGAATATTCCCCTGCTCTCGGATATAATCCACCAACTTGCTGTGGTAGCGCGCTACCTGCGGGCGTATGGCCTCCAACACTTCACGACGGCGCACATTAATAGGCTTACGTACTTGCA